>NZ_JBIYDV010000020.1:0-102935 GCF_044909215.1 Bacillus sp. RC252
TGAACTTTCTCCGATCCCAATTTTCTCTCATTATACAAGAAATACCCTATAGAATAGACTTTTTTTTCAGTGTCTATTCTATAGGGTACATTTTAATTATAGGCTGGTGTTTTTTTATCGCAGGTAGTGTTGGGCAAATCATTGTATCACTGACAGGTGGAATGTATATAGTAAAAGTCTTTTCTTTACCATCGTATTTTTCTTATATTATCGGGTTAATCATAGTAAGTATTTCTATCGGTTTCAATTTATTTGGATTAAAAATGAGCGGTTCATTTCAAGTATGTATCGGTGTATTAACTTTTTTTATTTTAATCGCAACAATTATAAGCTCACTACCTTATATTGAAATGAAAAATATAAATGTACATATTTCTATGAAAGCAGTAACCCCGATTTTAGATGCGTCATTATTAATTTTTTGGTCGTTTTTCGGTTGGGAAGCAATTGCGAGTTTAGCTCCAGAATTTAAAGCACCTAGAAAAAGAAATATTATTTTGTCTACAGGATTTGCAATTATTATTATTGGAGTTTTATATATGGGGATTGCATTATCAGTAATGGGAACAAAATCATATCATATTAATGCTGATAATACTACAGCTCTAGTACTTGTAATAAAACAAACATTAGGTAATCAATTTGCATGGTTAATTGGATTTGTAGCTTTTATTATTTGCTTAGGGACGACAAATGCATTTATCGCAAGTATGGGCCGTTTAGGCTATTCGCTAGGGCAGGAAGAAGTTGCACCTCGTTATTTAGCAAGTATTAATGTAAAAAGAGCAGCGCCAACAAATGCAATAAAAGTTGTAGGTTTTATTGCAATAATAGGTTTGTTACTATGTTTCGTTTTTCATATTAGTATAGATAGAATCGTATTAATACCGAACTCGTTAGGGATTGTTACATATATAGTCGGTACTGCGGCCGGAGTTAAGTTAATAAATAATAGATTAGGTAAAATTTTTTCTATAATAGCTTTTACATGTTGTATAGCGGTTTATCCCTTTATTGGAGGAGTCATAATTATTCCAATAGTTGTAGCTTTAGCGTCTTTATGCTATTTATATTGCATAAAAGGTAGACTTGTAAATGGGAGGGAGCAGAATAAGGAATGTTAAAATACATTCGTTTAAGTTTCAATATTTAGAGATATCTAAATATTGGGGATTCATATATAATTATGGAGGGGTTAAATTTTTGTAACTATTTGTAAAAAAAGGAGGCTATTAAAATGAATATACTTATTCAAGCTCCAACTAAATGGGAGTTAGGCAGACTATATTCTAATAAACAAGATCTTATATTTTCTATAGAACGGTTAATTATAGAATATAAAGCAACAAAAGACTCAGTAATCCTTTCACAACTTATACAGGCTATCGAAAAAGCAGAGTATTACTTATATTGCCGTGCTGCTGAAGATGAGAAGCAGCCTGAAAATACTTTACTAAGTGTAAAAGTAAATCAATTAAAGAAAGAAGTTCAACTATTAATAGAATCTAGTAAGGGACAAAGTGTTAATACAAATCATTCAAGTATTAAACTAATAGAAAATGAATTAAAAGCTTGGGAAGATATGTATACACAATTAAGAAATAAAATAGAAGTAATACACGATAAAGAGACTTTATCATTTGGACAAGCAAATTACGTTGCGATGAATAGTGATGATCATAATGAAAGATTAATAGTATTTGATTCTCTTACAAATGCTTTGAATAAGGAAAAAGATATCTTTGCTACTGTATTGAATCAAATAGGAAGATTACGTCATGCTAAAAGTGATGAAATGGAAGGAACAGAGATTTTAAAACAATCACTACAAGCAAATGGCATCTCTGAAACTGCATTATCCCAAATGTGGAATGCAACGAAACAAAATCTTACGAAGCTAGCAATTGCGTTAAACGGTTATAAAAAAGGAAAGAATTCAATTACATGGTACGAGCTAATGACATGGAAAGAAAGTAATGAGACTGTTATTCCTTTTTCAGTAGCAGTAAAAAACATATATGATGCACTAAAAAATATAGATGAAGAATTGGCACAGTTCGCACAGAATGCAATAGCGAATGGCTGGATCGATGCTGAACCGAGAGATAATAAACCGCCGGGTGGATTTTGTGCTCCTTTTTTCAGTGAAAAAGAATCTCGCATTTCACTTCGTTATGATGGAACAATTGATAGTGTAAGAGTACTTGCTCATGAACTGGGACACGCTTGGCATTTTTATGTTATGAGCCTTGAACAATCTACAACATTTTTAGATGATTATCTGCCAATGAGTACAGCTGAATCAGCGTCTATTTTCTTTGAAACGGTAATCATGAATTATTTAATTCAAACAACAGATTGTGTAGAGATGAAAAAGTCATTGCTTAGCTGGAAAATTAGAAATAGTTTTAATTATGTTATGGCAATTCGTGCATCGTTTCAGTTCGAAAAGAGTTTTTATGAAAAAAGTAAAGAAGGTCCTATAAGTGCTGATGAAATTGAGAAATTATCTATAGCCGCGCAGGAAAAGGCATACGGGAATGCACTAACAGAATATCAGCCGTTTGTTTGGATGAAATACGTTCAGTTTTATATAGCAGATGTTCCTTTTTACAATTATCCATACACACTTGGGTATTTAGCAAGTTTTAGTTTAATTGAAATAGCAAAGGAAAATAAAAATGCATTTCATTTGAGGTATAAAGGGTTTTTACGAGAAACAGGAAAGGCCCCAGTTGAAGAATTGATGAAAAAACATTTTGATATTGATCTAACAGAGTATGAATTTTGGAATAAAGCTTTTATGCAAATTCATAAAGATATTGATGAATATTTGCAAATTAATTAAGGGGACTACATATATGAACAGAATCGGTATTATCGGAGCAATGCAAATGGAAATAGACTTACTTTTAGAAAAACTACATATAAAAGAGAAACATACAATTGCGGGAATGCCTTTTTATAAAGGAAAGTTCATGGATACAGAAGTTATTATTACGAGATGTGGTGTAGGAAAGGTAAATGCAGCTGCTTGTACACAAATTTTAATTAATAAATTTGATGTGGATTCTATCATTAATACAGGTATTGCGGGTGGATTACATCCGGATGTGAAAATTGGTGATCTAGTTATTTCTACAAATGTTACGCATCATGATGTTAATAAAAATCAAATGAAGAATCTATTTCCGTTTCAAGAAGTGTTTCATGCAAGCAAGGAATTAAGAGATTTAGCCCGAAAAGCTGTTAATAGTAGTAGTTTAAATATTACTGTTCATGAAGGAAGAATCGTCAGCGGAGAATGCTTCGTCGAGGATTCAAAATTAAAGGAGCAATTAGTCACTGAATATGTACCTCATTGTACAGAAATGGAAGGGGCAGCAATTGGACATGTTGCTTATATAAATGACATACCGTTTCTCGTTTTGAGATGCATTTCTGACAGTGCAGATGATTCAGCGCAAGTTTCATATGATGATTTCGCGAAAACCGCAGCGAATTATTGCTCAGAAATTATTGTTGAGATGCTTGAAAATATTTCGATTAAAGCTGTATTGTAGTTCATAAGTAAAGAATGGGAGAGAATATCATGTTACAAGCACTAATTTTCGATATGGATGGAACTTTATTTCAAACAGATAAAATTTTAGAGTTATCACTAGATGATACATTTGATCATTTACGGTCACTACAATTATGGAATACGATAACACCAATTGATAAATATCGTGAAATTATGGGTGTACCTTTACCTAAAGTGTGGGAAGCTTTATTACCTAATCATTCTAATGAAGTAAGGGAACAAACAGATGCATATTTTTTAGAAAGACTAATTGAAAATATAAAGAGAGGAAATGGTGCTTTATATCCGAATGTAAAGGAAGTTTTTAGTTTTATAAAAGAAAATAATTGTTCTGTTTACATTGCTAGTAATGGTTTAACGGAATATTTACAAGCAATCGTATCTTATTATGATTTAGACCAATGGGTTACGGAAACATTCAGTATTGAACAAATACACTCGCTAAATAAAGGTGACTTAGTAAAAAGCATTTTGATGAAATATGATATAAAAGAGGCAGCGGTAGTTGGGGATCGTTTATCGGATATTAATGCGGCAAAAGATAATGGTCTAATTGCAATTGGATGTAATTTTGATTTTGCACAAGAAGATGAACTTGCTCATGCTGATTTAGTAATTGATGATTTAATGGAACTGAAGGGGATATTACCAGAATTGAAGAATACGTACATAACAAAATGAATAAGTTCACATTCAAATGAATGCTCAGGATAATATATTCTTGGGCATTTTTATTTTTCAAAAAGATACATTTGGATAGAGAAAGTGGGGGATTAAGCTGGAAGATATACAAATTAAGCAGATTGAAGATTTGTTTAAATATGAGATTAATCACCTTATTCAAGAAAGTACAAAAGAGGGATTTAACTTCTTAATAAAACTAATAAATGAATATGAAAGTAAAAGAAATACATTTAGTAAAACGGGCGAATGTTTATATGGCATTTTTCGAGGTAACACGTTAATTGGAATCGGGGGATTAAATCAAGATCCGTATACGAAAGATAATAAGATTGGCCGATTGAGGAGATTTTATATTGCAAAAGATTACCGGCGAAAAGGATTAGGAAAGTTACTGTTAGGGAGAATCTTAGGCGATGCAAAAATCTATTTTACTATCGTTGTCTTACACACAGATACAGAACAGGGGGACCAATTTTATACTTCGAATGGATTTGTGAAAGGGGCAATGTATGTAGGAACGAGCCATTATCTAAACTTAGATAAAAGGATGCAGTGAATTATTATTTATTCTCCGATAAGAACGTTTGTTCTTTTGTATGTAGATTTATGGTATGATTTATCTAAATCTATTATTAGAATGGGGAATTAGATGATGGGAGAAAATAAAATTATTAATGATTTCAATGAATATTCAATTTGGATAAATGCATTGAAAGATATGAAAGAAGAATTGTGGACGACACCAATATCAGAGGGGAAATGGACTGTTGGTGAGATCGTATCTCATATTATGAACTGGGATGACTATCTTTTACGTGAGACATTATCATCAGTGAGAGATGGACAGGGAATGGAGTTCCCTGACTTTGATACATATAATAAACTAGCCTCTAATTATGCGAAATCAGGTATATCTAAGATAAAACTTCTTGAAGAAGCAAAAGCTAAAAGAGATTTACTTGTTCAAGAGCTTCACCGACTGTCTATTGGAAAGCTAAGGGAACATTTAACTGCCAATGGAGTATCGTATTGTCCTCATACTGGAACGCCGTATTTTCTTATATATATTATTAAGGAATTCGTAGATCACGATAACCATCACAAAAGGCAGATTTTGAATTTTTTAAACGAAAATCATATTAAAAAATTAACTTGTTAACTGATAAAGAAAGATTCCACAAATGATACTTGTGGGATCTTTCTTTAATTAATCTTAACATTCATTTGTTTCAATAAACCCTGCGGATCACCTTTTACATAATAAAAATGGGGATTATTCTCATCATCGTAAAGCATAATGTAAGGTTTTTCATTAAGTGGGAGAAGGATGAGTACTTCATCGATTGTTGTATGTAACCATTGATTTGTAATAGGAACAGGTTTTGATAACGGGATTTTTATCATATGACCATCTTTCGGAACGACATTTAAGTTTTTAAATGGACCAGTAATTGATTTTGCGTATTGAACTGCTTCTTTTTGAATGGCTGAATCTAAAGATTGTTTTTGGACCACTATTTCTTTTTTACAATCAAATACTTCAATTTGTTTATTTGTATTTGCAAACGCATTTGTTGATAATAAAAAGAAGAGAAGAGTAATGACTCCTATTTTTTTGAACATGAAACAACACCTCACACTTACTATACCCTCAAACGTTGTAAATATTTTTATGTCACATTGATGTAACAAAGAAGTTGTATGATAAAATTGATATTTGTTTATAAGTAATGGAGGAAATGTAATGAAAGTATTAATCGCAGATGATGAACAAGATATGCTGAAAATTTTAAAAGCGTATTTTGAAAAAGAAGGCTTCGAAGTTTTATTAGCAAAGGATGGAGAGGAAGCACTTCAAATATTTTATGATGAGAAAATTGACTTAGCTATTTTAGACTGGATGATGCCGAAAAGTAGTGGTATTGCTGTCTGTCAGGAAATAAAAAAGAATTCGAGTGTAAAAGTATTAATGCTTACTGCGAAAAGTGAAAGTGAAGATGAATTAGCAGCTCTTCAAAGTGGGGCAGATGAGTATGTGAAAAAACCATTTCACCCAGGAGTGCTAATTACGCGAGCGAAAAAGCTTGTACAGCATGAAGATGTTATTCAAGTTCAAGATTTAAAAATAGATTTCACCAAAAATAAAGTATATAAAAATGAGAAAGAATTAGACATTACAAAGACAGAATTACAATTAATAAAGTGCTTTTTAAATCATAAAGGCACGATTTTAACGAGGAAAAAGTTGTTAGATATAGTCTGGGGATTTGATTATTTTGGGGAAGAGCGAACGGTTGATACGCATGTAAGAAGATTACGTAAAAAAATAGGAGAAAATATTATAAAGACACATCGCGGTTTAGGATACAGTTTGGAGGAAGAGTGTGAATAAACTCGGTAAAAAGTTATTTTTCAGCATCTCTTTAACAGTCATCCTTATTTTTGCCATCTCTTTATTATTAATTAACTATTTTTTACCAAAATATAATGTGCACAAAACACGCGAAAGCTTAGAAGGCATTACAGCGCAAATCCAGTCAATACCGCGTAAAGAGCTGGATGATGCTATAAATCGTATTGAAAATGAAGGTAATGTTACGATTGCGTATACATCAATAAATAGTTCAGAAGATGCTATTAATGAAGAATTACGCATGCAACTTACAAAAAAGAGAGTTGCATTGAATAAACTTTGGATTACAAAAGAAGAAATTACGAAAGTGAAGAACCTCGGACAATCGAATAAAATATATGATCAAGAAAAGATAAAATCTAGTTTTTTTGCGAAATACATTGCGAAAGATGATATGTTGATTTTAGTAGGAGTTTCTATCGCACATTCCAATGAAGTAATTAAAACGCTTAACTCATTTTATTTATACATTTTGGGATTCTCACTATTTCTTATTATCGTGCTCGTCTGGATTTTTTCAAAAACAATCACTACACCACTGAATGAATTGAGTGATGTCGCAGAAGATATTTCACGTCTGAAATTTAAACGGACGAAAGTTAAAACGAATGATGAAATAGGTGATTTAGCAAATAGTATAAACATTATGAGTGATAAATTACATGAAGCACATCAAGATTTAACAGATCGAAATGACCACTTAAAACGATTTATGGGCGATGTAACTCATGAATTAAAAACACCAATCGCATTAGTAAAAGCATATTCTATGGGAATAAAAGACGGTTTAGATGATGGTACATATGTTGATACAATCATTAAACAAACAGATCAAATTTCAAATTTAATTGAAGAGTTATTGCGATTTTCTAAACTAGAAAGAGATATTTTACAAAAAGAAGAATTCCCTATTGAACCACTAGTACAAAGTATAATAGATAAGCATAAGATTGAACTGGAGTCGAAAGAAATCAAGTTGCAAGTGAACTATAGTGTTGGTGACACGATTGTTTATGTTGATTTAAATAAAATGAGAATGGTCTTTCAAAATTTAATTTCTAATGCGATAAAATATACAACGAATCAAAATATAAAAATCACATTAGAAGAGAAAAATGGCATTGTGTATTTTCAAATTCAAAATGGTATTGCTGCTGAGGGAATTAAAGAGATAGATAAAATTTGGGAGCCTTTTTACGTATTAGAGTCTTCACGTAGCAAAGAAAAATCAGGTACTGGATTAGGATTAGCGATTGTAAAAAGTATATTAGAAAGACATGGATTTGAATACGGAGTTTCGGTAGAAGATGGAGAAATACAATTTTATATGTATATAGATAGGAACTAATTATTATTAGTTCCTTTTCTATTATCTTGAAAGAGTCGAATGTTTTACAAATTTCTCAACTTTCTATAAAATATAAACTGAATTTTCAGCATTTTTAATGTATAGTAAAAGAAGGAATATATGGGGAGGGAAGGGCATGAGGAAAAAGAAATTAGCAATAACACTTTCAGCTATATTATCTTTAACAATTACTTCAGGAGTTTCTAGTATGACTGCACATGCAGAAAATAAGGAAGGGAGCTCTGTAAAAGGGAGTGATATTAAGTTAAATGGTCAAGTTTCAGAAGCTTTAACTCCAAACACAAAAATTCAATTGGAAAATGGGATGACAAAACCAATCTATTCTCTTGATGAGGCCATCGTAGAAAATTTATTTGTAGAGACAGAAGTTGATAGTGATCGAGATGGTAAAAAAGATCGTGTATCAGTAAAGGTTATGCGTCCAAAGACAAATCCAGATGTGAAAGTCCCTGTTATTTATGAAATGAGTCCATATCGATCTGGATTGAAAGATGTTCCTGTTTATAATGTTGATGAAGAATTGAATGCATATGGAGGAAAACCGTATGGAGCTGTTAATCTTGGTTCATACGGAAATTATTACGTTCCAAGAGGATATGCAGTCATTTTAGGTGAAAGTATCGGAACTGGGAAATCAGATGGATGTCCGACCACTGGAGATGAGCAAGAAATATTAGGGACTAAGTCTGTCATTGATTGGGTAAATGGACGTGCGAAAGCATATACAGAGGATGGTAAGGAAGTAAACGCAAGTTGGTCTTCGGGAAATGTAGGAATGACAGGAGTTTCTTATAATGGTACGTTACCGAATGCTGTCGCAACGACAGGAGTGGAAGGGTTAAAAACAATTATTCCAATCGCAGCGATTAGTAGCTGGTATGATTATTATCGTGCAAATGGGGCGGTTATTGCGCCGGGTGGTTATCAAGGAGAAGATACAGATAATATGGCAGAAGCAGTACTAACAAGAAAAAACCCTGAAGTTTGCGGGCAAATTATTAAAGAACTAACAGCTGGACAAGATCGTAAAACAGGCGATTATAACGATTTTTGGGATAAACGTAACTATGTAAAAGATGTTAAGAATGTGAAGGCTAGTGTGTTTGTTGTTCACGGTTTAAATGATTGGAATGTAAAAACGAAGCAGTTCGCACAGTGGTGGGAAGCTCTTGGCAAAAATAATGTTCCTCGTAAAATGTGGTTACATCAAGGTGGACATGGCGGAACATCAAGTAATAACTGGCAACAAACCCAAAATAAATGGTTCGATTATTGGTTATATGGAATTGAAAATGGAATTATGGATGAACCGATGGTAGATGTACAACGTGAAAATAAATCGTGGCAAAAAATAAAAAATTGGCCAGATCCAGCAGCTGTACCATCAAAAGTCCGTATGTATTTAAGTAATAAAGCAGTCAATCTACCATTAAGTATGGGATCAGTAAACAATGTTTTCTCATTAGTAGATGATGCTAAAATAAAGTCAAATCAACTAGTAGAAAACCCTGAGTTAGAAATAGCGAATCGATTAGTATATACAATGCCTGTACTGCAAAAAGATATGCGAATAAGTGGTACGCCTAAAATTTCAATAACAGGAAATATTGATCGATCTGTTTCAAATTTAACAGCTTTACTCGTTGATTATGGCGGAGCGAGGCCTGAAATTGTAACGAGAGGTTGGATGGATCCGCAAAACTTAAATAGTATAGAAAATTCAACAGCGATTCAACCTGGTAAAGATTACACATTTACATGGGACATGCAGCCAGATGATTACGTATTTAAAGCAGGGCATCAAATGGGAGTCGTTTTAATCGCAAGTGATTACGATTATACAATTAGACCGAAAGCAGGAACGAAGCTAACTGTGAAATTGAGTGAAGTGACATTGCCGATTGTGGAATAAATAGTTTTTGATGAAGAGCTTACTATAGTAAGCTCTTTAAATTTTGAAATAGAAATGCCTACAAATATGGGGAGTGCATTATGCATTTACGTGCATAGTGGCAAAGAAAACAATGGGGGAAGAAAGACTGAAAATACCACTGGCTATTTTCCATATTTGTTTATATTTTTTTTGCTATAAAGAAAATTAGAACATTAATAGCGATAAGAAGAAAAAGAAATCCAATTAATGAATTCATCATATCCTCCTTTCAGTATAAGTCTGAATTTTGGTTTCTATATGTTCATTTTGAAGGGAATATTATACAATATGATTATATTCTATGGAAAGCGAGTGATATATTATGACAGTCAGCTCTTTCGAATTCTCATTAAAATTTGAGGTACGGAAAGATTAAGTAAATTAGAATCTTCCGTACACATAAAACGGAGGAGAAAATAAATGTTTAGTTATTATAGTACACTTTGTACGGAATTATATGATTACACAAAACCTGTCGGTTACTCTTTGAATGGTGATATTGAATATTATCAAGATCGTTTAAAGAGTTGTAAAGGAAGAATTCTTGAAGCAGCAGTAGGGTCGGGACGTGTCATTATTCCATTTCTTGAAGTTGGATTTAAAGTTGATGGGATAGATTATTCACCTGAAATGCTAGATTCTTGCCGTAAGCGTTGTAAAGAGAGAGGCTTAAACCCTAATTTATACCAAGGAAGCTTACAACAATTTTCATTACCATATAAATATGAGGCGATAATAATTCCTACGGGATCCTTTTGTTTAATTGAAAATCGTGATGATTCTATAAACGCTTTGAAATGTTTTTATGAACATCTTAATCCAGGTGGGCGTTTAATTGTAGATCTTGCGCTTCCATATGACTGTAAGACGGGTGAGATTCATACATCGACTTTTTCTCTACCAAGCGGGGACGGAATTACATTAGAAAATAAATCAATTGAAATAGATTGGCTTAACCAAGTAACTGTATCATATTTAAAATATGAAAAATGGAGTAAAGGACAGTTAGTACAAACTGAACTACAACGTTTTGCAATGCGGTGGTATGGAATAGAAGAGTTTAAGCTCCTTTTAGAAAGTATAGGTTTCACTGACATTACTTGCTCTGCTGACTATGTTTATGAAAAGCAACCGTCAAATGCAGAACAAATTATTACTTTTGAAGCTGTACGAAAGGAATAATATAGGAACTATTCATGAAAATAAGGCAATCGACACAACATCGACTGCCTTATTTTCAATTTTAGGATATGTTTTATTTCATTGTTTATAGAGAAAGATCGGGGGAAAATAAAGGAAATTCATCTTAATATTTGGCCCGCAAGCAGTCGGGAAAATGACAGTCGGACAAGAATTAGTGAAATTAACAGATTTGAAAATTTTTCATAATCACATGACCATTGATTTAGTAAGTCCATTTTTTGATTACAGTACAAAGGAAGCAAAAAGATTAGTAAGTTTGTTTCGTAATGAAATATTTGAAGAAGTGTCTAAAAGTGATTTATACGGAATGATTTTTACATATGTATGGGCATTTGACCTTCAATCAGATTGGGAGTACATAAACCATGTAGTAAGTATTTTTGAATCAAAAGGCGCAGCAGTATATTTTGTAGAGCTCGAGGCAGAATTAGATGAAAGATTAGAGCGAAATAAAAGTCCACATAGACTAGAGCATAAACCGAAAAAAAGAGACATTGAATGGTCTGAAAAAAATTTAAAAGAAACGATGAAAAAACATAGATTAAATTCATTTCATGATGAAATTGAAAAAAAAGAGTACATAAAAATTAATAATACTCATTTGAGTGCTAAAGAAGTAGCTGTAATGATTAAGGGAAAATTCCGATTGTAAAATACTTAAATGCTGTTACGTTTTCATAGTCCAAGCATTCTCCTACTAACTACATATACTATTTATATTAAGGACGGTCACTAATTTATTGAGAAACCGTCATTTATATATAAATGACAAATTTGGAAGGAGGTAAGAAAAAATTGGAAAATGAACAGCCAGGAAGAATTGAAAATCAAGTGTATTCTAATCGAGTTGTAAGATCAGAATTTGATAAGCATTGGGAAACTTGTATTTCAAAAAGTGGTTATGTAATCTATGTAGCGACAAGTGATCATGCTGAAGTAATAGTTTTACTTTCAGATGGTTCAAGTAAATTATTAATCTTCGAAAAAGGCGGTAAAGTAATAGTAGGCGGTGGTGGAACAAGCCATTATAGTAAACCGCATATTGCAAGAAACATTTAATGTAAAAAATGTTAATCGAGAAGATGCTGGTAGCCTTATAGTCTTTAATTTTTATATGGAGATACGTATAATAAAGTGAGTTTTTGTTTTAGGTTCTGGCGTTTTTTCTAACAAAAATAAGATGAAAAAGAACTTTAACGTATAAAGGTCTTTTTTGTTTTATTCACAAATCAAATTAATGGAGGTGAGCTAATAATGAAAAATATTTGAGTAACCTATGTTTTTTCGGGTGTTCTCCTATTCGGCCTTACATATATAACTTCCGCAATTTACGCGGGTTCATTAGAAATTTGGGATAGAGGAAGCGGGAAATTCTTTACTGCATTTTATGAAATCCAGGGTACAATTTTATCGGTAATTTCAATTTGTTTTATTATAGCAGGGATATACTGTATACATAAAAAAGTGTAGTGAAAAACAATCAGCCTTTCATGTACTATACATGAAAGGCTGATTGTTTTTATGTGTTGAAGAAGTCTTTTAGAAGAATTGTAGTTTTTAGATTGATAGTTGAAACTGTAACAGCTTATGTATAATTAATATCATTTTGTCAAATGAATGTCACATAAAAGTCTTATAGTGTATATAGAAAGTGAAACATATACAAAGCAGGAGATGAAATGATGAAAAAGGCACTACAATATATATTCATATTATTTACGTTAGTTACTTTAAGTTATGTAATTTATATTAACTATGAAAAGCAGAAAGAGATTAAAAATAATAAACAAGTAATTAGTGAAGTTGCAAAGAGGTATGATATTCCAGATTGGATACCATTATCAATTGCGGATCATGAAACAAAATTTAACCAAAAAGCAATAGGAGATAACGGAACATCTTTTGGATTATTCCAATTACATCGTGGTGGATTAGCACCAGCGCAATTATCGGAAGAGAGTTTAGTGGATTCGCGTATAAATACAACGATAGCAATTTCAAGTATGGTCAAATCGTATGAACGTGGTGTGAAAAAAGGATTGCAGGATTGGGAGTTGCTTAAATATGTTGCTAATACATCAGGGTGGCCAGGAAACTTAGGGGGAGAATGGACAGATAATAATACGAAATATAATAAAGGGCTAGAACAATCATATCAATTATATAAAAAAGAGAAGTAGATATAAAAAGGCATTTTCAATTTGGGGAAATGTCTTTTTTATGTTATAGTATAAAAGTGTTTGGGCGTTATGTTATTTCGATATATCTTCAAATTTGTTATGTAGTATTTTTATATTAAATAACTACTAAAATCATTTTTTTATATAAGGAGTAAGAAGTAGGAATATGAAAAATATAGATTTTATACTAGAAAGTGATGAAACATTAAAACCGTCAGAACGATTAGTACTATTATTATTAGAGAAGCATAGAATGTTATATACGAACGATCTATTAGCTCTTTCAAATTTATCATATAAAACATTAACAGATTCACTAACAGCACTCGTTTTAAAGTCTTATGTTTTAAAGGATACAGGTAAGGGAAGAAGGCAGAATTGTTATAGATTAGTATGATAAGAGTACTGCTATAGATTCTTGCTATATACGTATTTTTCAAATGATAAAAAACTATTAATTTAAGTAAATAGCCGGTTTTGATATGTAAAGAGTTCATGGCTGCTAAATATATAATTTCATTTCATTTTTAATAATGTTTGTTAGTTGTAAGTGAAAATGATATTTTTTAAAAACAATTATAAAAATGAAACTCAAAAACAATCTACTCATTAGAGTCGGTTGTTTTTTTATTAGGATAGCGAATTATAAAAATAATATTATTATGTAAACTTAATTATTTAGAAAGGAACATGTGATTATTAATGGAATTTATTAAGGGGTACTTAATATTTCTATACATGGAGGTTCATTATGGAACAAATCATATCAATATCACAAGCAGTCATAAGCGGGGAAAAAGAAAAGGTAGTAGAAATCATTAATACGGATCCAAGTTTTGTTAACTCATTTAGTGAAGATGGATGGACACCGCTTCATTTAGCAGCTTATTTTGGGCAGAAAGAAATAGCAAGTTTCCTTTTAGAACATGGAACAAATATACATATTAGAGCGAAAAACGAAAATGAAAATACGCCACTTCAAGCGGCAATTGCAAACAAACAAATCGAAATTGTATCTTTCTTAATTGAAAAGGGATCAGATGTGAATGCAGTGCAAAGTGGTGGCTGGACAGGACTTCATGAAGCTGCATTATTAGGAAATGAAGATATAATTACATTGCTTCTTGAACATGGAGCCAATAAAACGACTAAGAAAAATGATGGGAAAACTGCATTTGATATCGCTGTAGAGAAAGGGCATGAGCATCTTTTACATCATTTGCAAGAGGAAGTGAGCTTATGATTAGCCGCTGGAAAGTAGGGGTTTTTCTTTTTAATGAAGTGGAAGTGTTAGATTTTGCCGGCCCATTTGAAGTTTTTTCCGTTACAGCAACAAGTGAAGGTCAACCATTTACAGTTCATACTGTTAGTCAAGATGGAGAAATGATTACAGCAAGAAATGGATTAAAGGTACAACCAGATTATAGTATCGAAGACTTACCTCCAGTTGATATTTTAATAATTCCTGGTGGCTTAGGTGCTAGAGAAAACGAAATGAAAAATGAAATAATAATAAATTGGATCCGTCAGCAAATGAAAGAAGTGAAGTTAATGACTTCTGTTTGTACCGGTGCGTTTTTACTTGCGAAAGCTGGATTACTCGATGGGCTCAAAGCGACAACACATTGGGCTAGTGTTAAAAATTTTAGAAATGATTTTCTGAATGTGGAAGTTTTAGAGAATGTAAAATTTGTCGATGAGGGACATATTATTACGTCTGGAGGAATTTCAGCTGGAATTAACATGTCATTTCATATTGTGAAAAATTTGTTGGGTACTGGGGTTGCTGAAGAAACAGCGAAGAGAATGGAATATGATATTGATTTAAAATATTGAAAGTAAAACAAGACCAGCAGTTGAAATATCCAACTGCTGGTCTTGTTTTATATTGACTGAATATAAGCTAATTCCTCATCCGTAAGTATCGGACGGGTAGTTGCATCTGCATTTTCTTTCGCTTGTTTTTCTGTTTTTGCGCCAGGAATTGCGACCGATACTGCTGGATGAGAGAGGACGTAGCGAAGTGCAAGTTGTCCTAATGTTTGATTTTCATTTGAGAGTAATCGTAGTTTCTCTACTTTTTGTAAATCTTCTTGAAACCACTTTTCTTTTGGCCATTCTTTGCGTAAATCTCCGTCAGGAAAAGTTGTTTTATTTGTAAATTTTCCGGTTAATATCCCCATTTTTAAAGGGCCGCGTATAACAGCTCCTAAATTGTTCTCTTGTAGGTAGGGCAGTATGTCGTTTTCTGGTTTTCGGTTTAATATGTTGTAATCAAGTTGCACAACATCAATTTCATCGTTTTTATTGAAGTGTTTTATATATTGTATGTCGTGAGTTGAAACACCAACAGCTCTTACTTTTCCGTCCCGTTTTAATAGTTCAAATGCTCGTAAAAATGCTTCTGTTTCTTCTTGTTTATCCCACCAAATGTGACAGAAATAAACATCAATATAATCTGTTTCTAGGCGTAGTAAGCTAGTTTCAAATACTGCGATCACTTTTTCGGCAGTATTATAAACAGGCTCTCCACTTGGATCATAGTGATGCCCAATTAAACCGCCTTTCGTTGATAAAACGATATTATTACGGTGCTCTCTTATCGCTTGAGTTACTAACCTTTCACTATGTCCTAATCCGTATACATCAGCAGTATCAATAAAGTTTACGCCGCATTCAATTGCTTTCTTCATAGCGGTTATAGATTGTGTGTCGTTAACAGGACCCCATTCATCGCCGCCAATCGCCCACGCTCCAAAGCCAATTTCAGAAACAGTAATTCCAGTTTTACCTAATGTACGGTAGTGCATCATTTTTCCTCCTTGTAAGCATGTTATAACATCGGTATGCAAAACTAGAATTTATATGTGTAAAAATATTTTCTACAATTGGGGAAAAAGAATAACATAAACTACTATTTTATAGCAGCATAAATAAAAATTCTCATTTTAAATACAGAGATGTCGTCGAACGCTATCTCTAATTGGTTAATTTGTGAGATTTTTTTGTGAAGGAGGTTATTTTATAAGAATAGAATTTAAGTTAGTAAGAGATCGTGCCTATGGTAGTGAGAAAATATGGGTTAGGGGGATTTGAAAATGAGGAAACTCAAAAGAGTCAATGTTCCTAATATACCAGAGCAACTATCACAGCCTAACGACAAGCGAACTATAAATAAGAAGAAGTTAAGGCGTTTTATTTTCATGTTCATTTTTATTGCTGCGACTACTTTGTACGTTCAATATATTTTAACGAAACAACAAGAAGTAATTAATGGCAAAAAAAATACTATAACAAATCAAAAGAAACAATTAGTTTCTTTAAAGAAAGATCAAGGTTCTTTAAAGACTAACATTGAGAATTTAACCGGTAATGAAGAAGAGATTTTAAAGTTTGCTAGAAAAGAGTATCAATTTTCTAAGTCAAACGAAACAATATTCGTATTGCCAAAGTGAAGTGGTGGAACAGTTAGCGATAGCTAACTGTTTTTTGATGTATGAGGGAAAAAGTTGTTTGTAGTGTGAATGTCATGGTACAAGGAGCAATGACATATTGTAAAAATGAGAAGTTTGAGCCAATTTTAATTGTTTTAAGAGATTTTCATAATTATGGAATATATGTCAAAATAAATATTGTTAAAATTCTGTCAATTGTATATAATACAAGGTAAGCGGATACATTTTTTAATCAACGTTGAGTTAACAGCTTATACGTCTGTTAAGAAAACCGTTATCCTCGTATAAGAAAGGAAGATAGCTGTGTACGCTTCAAATACAATTTACGTCGTAGGGGATGCGAAAGCACCTCAAAATAATCCCATTACCGAAAAGTTCAAAAGTTATTTTGTAGCATTTGTACTTGAGAAGGATACAGGGGAAATTGTAGATGCAGATTGCTCAGCCACAATTGCATTAACATCTCAATTTGTTAAATATTTGTTTCTACATAAAAATATTAATGACCCAGCATTAGTAACAGAAATAAAAAATCGATACTTCGGTTCGTCTCAAAAGGCGCTACTTGTAGCGCTAAAGGATGCACAGAAAAAATATAATCAGATCGCTGCTTTGTCTACCCATTCATAGACAAAATCCAGCCGTAAGAATCTTCTTATGGCTGGATTTTTTTGTTTCGCATTAACGGAAAAGCCACCCGGGGATTAAAGTATCACTCTATAAACAATGAAAGGATGAACAAAATGAAAATTACCGATGTGAAGGTAAACCGCCGACATGTAAAGCTTCATACACCGTTTAAAACTGCGCTTCGCACTGTAACGGAAATCGAAAGTATAGATGTGTTTATTCATACAGATGAAGGGATTGTTGGAAAAGGAGCTGCTGCAGCAACACCGGTTATTACAGGTGATTTTACCAACGGGATTGAGGAAGCAATATTAGGGCCAATTCGCTCCGTATTAGTTGATAAAGATGTGCTGCAATTTCAAACGTTATTGTTACACATTCAAATGAGCTGTATAGGAAATACAAGTGCGAAAGCGGCGGTAGATATGGCTTTATACGATGTATATTGTCGATTTCACAACATACCGTTATATGCATTGTTAGGTGGGAAGAAAGAGATTCATACTGATATTACAGTAAGTGTGGATGAGCCTTTATTAATGGCAAAAGAAGCGAAAAAGCATATCGAAAAGGGATTCCAAACATTAAAAATTAAGGTGGGTAAAGAGGCACACTTAGATTTAGAACGCATAGAGGCAATTCGAAATGTAGTACCAAAGAATACGACGTTACGTCTAGATGCAAATCAAGGATGGAATCCAAAAGAGGCTGTTTCTATTATTAGAGAAATGGAGAATAGAAATTTAAATATAGAATTTGTAGAACAACCAGTTCATGCGAAAGATTGGGAAGGATTAAAGTACGTGAAGGACAATGTACAAACGCCTATTATGGCAGATGAAAGTATGTTTTCGGCAAGCGATGCATTAAAGATTGTCCAAGGAGGATATGCAGACCTACTTAATATTAAATTAATGAAATGCGGCGGCATACGAGAAGCATGGAAAATTGCGGATATTGCGGAAGCAGCAGGTGTGAAGTGTATGGTTGGAAGTATGATGGAACCTTCACTTTCAGTTAGCGTTGTTGCCCATTTAGCTGCGGCACATCCGAACATTCATTACTTTGATCTTGATGCACCGTTATGGTTAATGGAAGACCCAGAAGGAATGACTTACAATGGTCCAAAGGTAAACCTGCATTCTGTAGTGAATATACAATCTTAGAAGTAGTACCTAGTAAACTATCTTTTAAGGGGGATATATATGAAAAAAGTAGGAACTGCATTTTTGACAACCTTATTTATATTTTCATCGTTTACATCGGCAAATGCTGAAGAGAAGAAGGATAATAAAGCATTTATAGATGTATCTGCTGCAACGTTATGGACTGCGCCTGACTCATTACGACCAATTGATGCACCGAGCGCAACAAATCCAGTTGATTTATGGAAGTGGACGAAATCAATGACGCTAGATGAGAAGCTTTGGTTAACGAATGCAAATAAATTAGAAACGCAAGCGCTACTCGGTCAAGAAGTAACAGTAATTGATAAAAAAGGTGATTGGGTAAAAGTACTAGTGCACGGACAGCCAACGCCGCGAAATGAAGAAGGGTATCCAGGGTGGATGCCTGAAAAACAATTAACGTATAATCAAGAATTTGTAGATAAAACAAACGAACCTTTCGTATTAATAACGAAACCGACAGCAATTGTATATATTAACCCTTCTGAAAAACATAAATCGCTTGAAGTCAGCTATAATACGCGTTTACCGCTATTAAGTGAAGATACGATCTCATACCGCGTATTGTTGCCAAATGGTCAGAAGGCGTGGCTACGGAAAAATGATGGGACTGTTTACCATTCTCAAAATGATATTCCGACTCCAACCGCTGATGACTTAATAAACACCGGAAAAATGTTTTTAGGATTACCGTATATATGGGCTGGTACAAGTGGTTTTGGATTTGATTGCTCTGGATTTACACATACGATTTATAAATCACATGGCATTACAATACCGAGGGATTCTGGGCCACAATCAAAAGCAGGAATTGCGGTTGATAAAGAAAACCTACAAAAGGGCGATTTAATATTCTTTGCACATAATCAAGGAAAAGGTAGTGTTCATCACGTTGCCATGTATATTGGTGATGGGAATATGATTCATTCACCAAGAGCTGAAAGATCGGTAGAAATTATACCGTTAAATACACCAGGATATATAGAAGAATACGCTGGTGCTCGTCGTTATTTACCTTAAAAAAGATAGGGGGGCTTTATATGAAAAAGGTTGTTCGCTATTCATTAGTTAGTACTTTACTTGTCTCTTCATTTTTAGTAGGCTGTGCGAAAGAAAAAACAGCTACGAAGCCGAAAGATGAGAAAAAAGTATTACAACTACTAGAAACGGGTGAAATTCCATCACTGAATTCTGGAAAAGTAACAGATGCAGTATCGTTTAATGTTTTAAACAATGTTATGGAAGGATTATTCCGTTTATCGAAAAATGATGAAGTGATTCAGGCTGGGACACAAAAATATGAAGTGAGTAAAGACGGAAAGACATATACATTCCACTTGCGTGATGCGAAATGGTCTAATGGTGATCCGGTAACAGCTCAAGATTACGTATATGCTTGGAAGCAACTTATAAATCCAGATACAGCCTCTCAATATGCATATATCGCGTACGATGTGAAGAATGCGGAAAAGATAAATAAGAAACAATTAGGCTTAGAAGAATTAGGTGTGAAAGCAAAGGATGATAAAACGTTCGTTGTTGAGTTAGAACATCCAGTACCGTATTTTACGAAACTACTTATTTTACCGTCTTTCTATCCAATTAATGAAAAATTTGCGAAAGAGCAAGGTGATAAATACGGGTTAGAGGCAAATAAAGCGATATATAATGGGCCGTTTACATTATCGGAGTGGAAGCACGAAGCGAGCTTTACAATGAAGAAAAACGATAAATATTGGGATAAAAAAGAAGTGAAATTAGATGAAGTAAACTACCAAATTGTTAAAGAAATTTCAACTGCGGTAAATTTATATGAAACAGATAAGGTAGATAGGGCTGTCATTTCTACAGAATTCGTAGATAAATATAAAAATAATAAAGAACTGAAACAATATACAGATCCAGTTATGTATTTCTTCCGTTTCAATGAAAATGTACCGATTCTTAAAAATAAAAACGCACGCCTTGCACTTAGCACAGTTTTTGATAAGAAGGGACTTGCGACTTCATTTTTAAATGACGGATCAGTTGCTGCGAATTATTACGTACCAAAAGGATTTTTAAAAGGACCAGATAAGAAAGATTTTAGAAGTACGGCAGGTGAGTTTAATAAGACTGATGTAAAACAAGCGAAGGAATATTGGGAAAAGGCAAAACAAGAGACCGGTACAAATGAAGTTACGTTAGAACTATTAAATTATGATTTAGAAAACTTTAAAAAAGTAGGAGAGTATATTAAAGAACAGCTTGAGAAAAACTTACCAGGCTTAAAAGTAAATGTGAAACTACAACCACATACTCAAAAACTAGCGTTAGAGAAGAAAAAAGAATATGAAATGTCGTTATCACGTTGGTTACCTGATTATCCAGATCCAATGACATACTTAGAAGTTTTCCTTTCGGGAAGTACCGTAAATAATACAGGATATGCAAATCCAGAATATGATGCGTTAATTAAAAAGATTAAAACAGAATTAGGTAATGATGAAAAAGCCCGTTGGAAGGCATTGCAAGATGCGGAAAAAATGCTCCTTGATGATGCAGTAATCGCACCAGTATTCCAGCGCGGATTATCTTACTTACAAAAACCATACGTGAAAGATTTATATGTTCACCAATTTGGTCCAGCAACTAGCTTGAAATGGGCGGATGTACAAAAATAAAGTGATGGAGAAACAGACTTCACGTATGTGATAGTCTGTTTTTTCTTAGTTAAAGCCGATGATAGTTCATGGTATAATTTACTAGTCTATAAACTGTATTAGGAGGGGCACTATGTCTGTATTTGTAAAGGGGAAAGTAATATATACGAAAAGATTGGTGATGAGAAAACCGAATATAGAAGATGTTGATCAATTGTATAACATATTGAAAAAAGAAGCGGTTGGTCAATGGCTTGCTAAATCAAGAGGTATGTTAATAGATGAAACTAAAGATTATATGAGTCAACTTATATTGCATTGGGAACAATATGATTTTGGTGTATGGCTATTATTCAAAAATGAAACAGGCCAGCTATTAGGACATTGTGGTTTAAGAAAGGTAAATGAAACAGGGGAAACAGAAATTATGTATCTCCTTGATCCAGAGTATTGGAGGAATGGATATGCGTCAGAAGCAGCAGAGGCTTCCATTCAATATGCAACAGAGACGATGAATTTAAAAAGAATAATTGCTAGGGTTAAAGTAGCTAATGAGAATTCGAAAAAACTTTTACGAAAGCTAGACTTTACATATACTCAAGATGTTGATCATAGTGGGCGTTTATTATCATATTTTGAACTCAATACATCATCTGATGAATTATAGACATTTTATGTGTTTTTTCACTGGTTAAAAATAAAATTATTACTAAAATTCCAGTGTGAAATTTATGTAGAATCTTGTATAATTAACATGTTTCTTTGGAAACACTTTCTTGCTCTATAAGTATGTAACTTAATAGTGCAAAGAAAGGGAATACATACATGTAAATAATAGATAAATAGAATGGAACATGTATAGAGAAAAAGGAGAGAAATGATGACGTGTCAAAAACAAGGGTTACAATTTAATAGTACTAGAAAGAGGAATAGCAGATGAAGATGAAGCATGCTTTCGGACCAATTATTTTAGCCTGCGTACTTTTTTTCATTGTATTGCTTATTCCCTCTAAGAGTTTAGTATCACTAATAAGCGATAAAAAGGTAGAAGATGCAGCAACTTCCTTGCAAAAAGAAAAATTACAAAGTGTTTTCTTACAGCAAAAAATGTTAGAGAATTCGCAGTATTTACCGATGTATGGTTCATCAGAATTTTTACGAATGGATGCATATCATCCGTCAAATTATTTTAAAGTAAATCCGGCAGGTTTTACTCCATTTTTAATAGGGACTGGCGGTACGCAAAGCTTGGCTCATATTTTAAATATGACGTCTACAATGGATGAATTAGAAGGTAAAAAGGTAGTCTTTGTTCTTTCACCA
Organism: Bacillus sp. RC252; assembly: GCF_044909215.1. NCBI lineage: Bacteria > Bacillati > Bacillota > Bacilli > Caryophanales > Bacillaceae > Bacillus > Bacillus sp. RC252. The sequence goes on from NZ_JBIYDV010000020.1 coordinate 22,606, forward strand.
CAATGGTTTACAAAAACCGGTGTATCACAAGGGGATTTTACAAATAATTTCTCCAAACAACAAGCCTATCACTTTATTTTTAATGACGAAATAAAGCCTGAAATGAAGAAAAAAATCGCGAAACGTTTACTAGATTATAAAGTTGTTCGTAAGGATGCGATATTAAGTAGTTCGCTAGAAAGTATTGTATATAACGATACAAAACATAACATAAAAGCTGAACTAGCTAAACCGCTAGCGTATATGTACCGGAACATTTTAGATCATCGAGATTTATTTAACTCTCTATTTAAGATCGAACCGATGAAAGAGGAAACAAATATGGGTTTACGTTCGCTTTCTTGGGAAGATGCACGTAAACATGCGGAACAAGAAGGTAAAGTAGGATCCACAACAAATACATTCGGAATTGAAAATCCATATTATTATAAACATAATTTAAAGAAAAAATTAAAAGGTTTAAAAAACTTTAGAGCAAATGAATCGTATGATGATTCACCAGAATATGATGACTTACAAATTGTTTTAGATCTTTTCAAAGAAAAAAATGTAAAACCACTCTTTATTTCTGTGCCTGTAAACGGACCGTGGTATGATTACGCTGGTTTCCCAAAAGAACGTCGTGATGTGTATTACAATAAGGTTCGCGATCAAGTCGAGAAAGCAGGATACCCAGTAGTCGATTTTTCTAGCCATGAATATGATAAGTATTTCTTAAAAGATACAATTCATTTAGGCTGGAAAGGCTGGATCTATTTTGATGAAGCTGTGCAGAAGTTTTACTCTGAAAAATAATGCATAAACAATAGAAACAGGAATGGCAATAAAGCCGTTCCTGTTTTTTAGTATAGAGGATTTTGGTGTGGGCAATTTGGAAAGGCGTGTATATCTTGAATTTGTCTAAAGTCATAATGTTTCATGGCGAACTGGGCTTGGTAAAGGTATTCGTAAACAAATAATTGATTATTTTGAACGCCGCATAAAACGCCGGAAGTTCCTTGCCCATTAATAAGAGAAACACCAACAGGGCGTCCGATTAAGTATGGTACTTTTTGCTGCCAATGCATAGGGGGATCACTCCTTTTTGAGTTACTATACGAAATTACAAATGAATTGTAACTTATCCAAGTAAATCTTAAACTGGAGGGTTTTAATGAAATGTCTAGAAATCATTAATATGAATGAATTATTTGTGTGGAAGAGGAGTGCATTATGGAGAAAGGAAGGATTCTGAAAGAAAAGTTAAATCTAATAGAATGGTGCCAAACATTGAATGGAATATCGGAGGATATATGGTTTCAACCATTTAAAAAAGGTTCATGGGCAATTGCGGATGTAATTTCACATTTTATTGTTTGGGATGAGTTTCTAATGAAGTATAGAATTTCATATTTTGTAAGCGGGAAATCTGTACCTATCGTTCCAACAGATGTTGAGGAAATGAATAAGGGTGCAATAAAATATGCAAGGTCTGGTATTTCAAAAGAAGAACTAATAGATCAATTTAGCTTTACTCGTAAACAATTAGTAGACCAAATTGAGCGAATTCCTGCTCGGAATTTTAATAATGACTATCAATTTGGCACAAAAAAATTGAGGTTAAATAATTATTTTTCATCACTTATCGAGCATGACTTAAAGCATAAAAAAGAAATAATACAATTTCTAATACATGATCAAGCCGATAATAAAAACCGCTATAATTCTTAATGAATTTATAGCGGTTTTTATTATAATCTTAAGCAAGATTTTTACGTTTTTTTGTCCACTTTTTTATAACGAAATATAAAAGTATAAGTACAACGCCACCGATAGCGAACGATTTCACATACGGTCCAGCAATATCGTTAATATTCTCCCAATTTTCACCTAGTTTCTCACCTAAATAAATGAAAATGATAGACCAAGGGATGATCGCAAGTGCTGTTAATGTAGTGAAACGTAGTAATGGCATTTTTGTAATACCAGTAGGAATTGATATCGCATGACGAACGATAGGAATGAAACGTGCAGTGAAAATTACGCCAGTTCCGTAACGATTAAACCAATCTTCAGCAGCATCCATTTGTTTTTTATGTATGAAAATATACTTACCGTAACGTTCTAATACAGGGCGACCACCATATCGACCAATCCAGTAAACAAAGATTTGGGCAATAACACCACCAATTGTACCGAATATAACTGCGCCTACAAATGAGATACTACCATTGAATACTAAGTATCCTGCATAAGCAAGGACAATCTCACTTGGAATAATTTCAATCATAAGTCCAAGCATTATGCCCCAATAACCTAATCCCTCAAAAAATGTTAATACTGAATGAATAAAACTACTTAACATTGTTGCACCTTCTAATGTATGAATTTTGAATATAAGCCCCTTTATTTAACAATATAAAAGGTTCACTATATGTAGATTATACCTTATTTATATAGTGGATTGCCATTTCAATTCTTTTATGTCTCTCATAAGTATTATAGTAAAGGATATAAGCCCAGTTTTCATGAAGAGATAATGAAAAGATTATTAAAAATTTCTCATATATTAGTTAGAATAAAGGTGTCTACATAAAACTTTTTAGTCTCCGAAAAAGTTCATGAAGGACAATTTCGAATTTCATGTGAGCTTAATAGTACAAAAGATATATTGATATAAAAAAACAGGAGCAAATCTGCTCCTGTTTTTTAAGGTTTCACATCTAAATTTTGTAAAAATAACGTTGCTGTCACATATCGTTTCGCTAGCATTTGTACATAAGCGGTATGTACAGAAAGTGTGGCGATAATAATAGCGTTACGAATTGCTTCGCGTTGTTCGTTATTAATTTGATCGAACTTACTTGCTATTTTATCAGCCTTTTCTTTTACGATATTTTCGATCGTATGAACTGTATCTGTAGCATTTAGTTGTAAGCAATTCCCTTGATTCAGTTCTTCAAATAAAGAAGAATAAGCTACATATAAATGAAGAGGGTTAATTAAATCATCACTTCGATCGGCCGGGTCATTTACGATGAGTCGTAATAGTTTGCGAATAGATTCAAAATCAAGCGCTGTTTTTAAATCTTCGACAATGAATAATAATGCTGCTTGTTCGATTGAGTATTTCTTCCCTTTTTGAGGGGAGCCGATCATTTCTTTTATATCTCGTTTCACCCAGTTTTGCATAGCAGTTACAGAGAAACTCGTGTTTTCAATCTGATTGCCAAGCGCAACTATTTCGTTTAAAGAAAAACCGACGTCCGTATCGTCAATTTTAATCAGCTTTTCAAAAATAGGTGAAAGTGCGGTTGTAATAAAAGCAGTAACGCTTTGTCCGCTTTCAATATCTTTTTTATGTGATTTTGCCCAAGCTTCTTGTAAAATACCAAGAGGCTTTTTCGTATTCCATCCTCTTAATGATAGAAGGAGCGTTGCCATTTCGTTTCGTGTGAGATGAAATGTTTCCATCTTTTCACCTCCAAAATTATAAAAAGTTCTTATGAACTTATAATATGTTTTGTTTCATTTAAAGTCAATTCCGTTTTGCTTAATTTTTCCTATGTCATGAAATTGTCGTAAATAAATAATGCTTGCATATTTCGACAAAAGTTCATATAATAAGTTCATAAGAACCTTTAAAATGGTTTTAAAACAAATCTATCATTCTGAATTTACTAGAAAGGTAGATTTCACATATATCTATATAAAAGGAGAATGGATATAATATGTTGAAAAAACTTGTAGCAGTAATGACAGCATTCATGGTTATCTTTGGGGCTAGTAGCTTTATGTTCGTAGATCATGCGGCAGCGAAAAGTTACAAATCTGGTAAAAAATCATATACACCAAGTTCAGGTCAAAAGTCAAAAGTTGATTTAAACAAAAAAGATTCTAATGTGAATTCACAAAAAACGACAACTGATTCAAAAACAAAAGCAACAAACACAGCACCAAAAAGTAATAAAGGTGGCTTTATGAAAGGCTTATTACTAGGTGGTCTTGGTGGTTTACTAATGGGTAGCTTATTTGCAAATATGGGAGCACTTGGTTCGGTATTAGCGTTTATGGTAAATATGTTAGTAATGGTTGGTATCGTAATGTTAGCAGTTCGTGCATTTAAATACTTCAAAGATCAACGTAAGAAAAAGGCAGATGAAGTAGCATGGAAACAATAAAAATTTCTGAACAAGAACTTATAAATGCGCTTTGCGTATATATCGCTGAAAAAAGACAAGTTGGTCCAGAAGAAGTTTCAGTTGAACTAATGTATGATGATGACTACGGTTTCTCTGCAGAAGTAGAGGTAAATGGTCGCCAGCAAATTTTAATTCAAGCAAACTTAATCGAAGCACTACGCTTGTTGCTTGATCGAGAATACAACGTCAATTCATTTGCAGCAAGATTGCAACTTGAATTAGATGATGAAGAAGGTATTTACGCATTAGCGAAATTTAATAATAATGAACAATAAAACTGTTAGAGCTGTATGCTCTAACAGTTTTTATTTGGATTAATATTGCTAGTATGTTTTTTCTTTTAGAATAAAATCCAGTATTTCATGTGTCTTCAATTTAGTATTTGCATCATTTTATCTATCTAATCCAAAGTTGGCTATCCAAATAAATAATAATTTTGACATAAAACGACTTTTATTTATCTATTCGACGAATTGTGACAAATAAATCACAACTATATTTGATATGATATTTCAGAAATCTAATATTTTATTATTCAAAGCGAGGTAGAAGAATGATGGTGTGAATTTAGCTGAATTTGCTCATGAGGCTTCTGGAAAAAAAGAAGTGTGTATATCGAGAAGATTAGAAAAGTTCGAAAAAGGAGAACGGAACATGGAAACACAAACTTACAAGTATCCTAGACAAAAGATTAATGGGATTTGGCTAATAATTGCTGGAGCAGCAATGTTTTTACTTTTAATAAAACATAACGGCTATCCAAACGTTTGGCCTTTTATTATTGTTTATACATTAGGAATGATATGGCAATTGAACTCTAAAACTAGGAAGAAATTTGCAGTTGGTTCTGGAACACCGGAACAAAAGAAGTGGGCTAATTTTTCAATGATTATATTGGCTATTTTAGTTTTTCTCATTTTTCATTTTGTTGGTGATGATTATAGAAATTGCTGGCTATTAATTCTTTTAGCTGTAGGTGTTCATTTTTTAATGTTTATTCCGGTACATGGAAAAATGATGTTTTTTCTATCCATCATTTTAATAATCAATTCATTCATAGGATTAATCATTACTAACGTAAATCTAGATGTCTTTTTTGTAGTAGATGGTTTAATGAAAATTTTAGTTGGTGTAATTTTTATTAGGTTAAGTCCTATTGATTTTTAAAATACAGTTGATTAATACATTAGAAAAGAAGGCGTAGTAATGATATTTTTTATGTTATCTATTAGTGTAGGATTAATATTTTTTGTTCATTATATAACGAAACAGATGTTTAAATACGAAGTAAATCACCTAAGTTCAAAAAAACGCTTTTTAATAAATCTTTTGCAATTTGTTAGATTTTCACCATTAATTGTATTACTTGTAATATACATACTGGTTTTAACAACTTTGCATACGAAAACAGGTATTCGACTATCTCATGCATGGTATGCTGCGCAATTTTGGGCCTATTATACGTTTTTGTATTGTATTTATATGATAACTAGGAAAAAACTGCTTCTTTTTTCAATGGTTATAGCCTTAATTATGGCCATTTATTACACTCCGTTGTTCCACTTTGAAAACCAATTTATAGGATTGTATGTAATTGTCGCTAATATTTGTGGAATTTTAATGTTTATAAATTTATGGATGTCGATATCGAAAGTTTTAGTCGGAATGAAAAATAGGTAATACCTTTGGTTCCTGTAATTGACGTAACAGAAATACTAGATGTAGTACGAAAATTATAAAAAAGGCGGTGGAAATGAATCCACCGCCTTTTTTATATGCTAGTATTTCATGCTTTCATTTGTTGATTTTCTTCAAATGATTGAAAATCACGCCAAATCTCATTCATCTTTTGTCTACCAACATCAACCATCGGATTAAACTGAATCGCAGCTTTCTGACGTACAGTGTGAACATTTTGAATTGCATGTTGTAAATGTTTTTCAACCGAATTAGATGTTTTATTAGCTTGTTTTACGATTGAATATCCAGCGACTGTTCCTTGCACCATCGCGATTTTTCCGCTTTCAATTCCAGTAATATTTCCAGCTACAAATAAACCTGGAAGAGGGGTTTCCATTTCTTCTGAATGAAGTGGAACATGTCCGCCTAATTCTGGAATGTAATGGAAAGGGCATCCCGCTACAGCCGCAAGCTCAGCAAGCGGATATAAACCTCCGGCTATACAAACGAAGTCTGCCTCATATATCTTTTCTGATCCGTTAATAATATTCCCTTTAGAGTCAATGTTAGCAACACGAACACCTTCAACTTGTTCCGCTCCGATAATCTCAAGTGCAGCTTTACGAAGATGAAGCGGCGTCCCGTTTATTTTCATGCCGCTATTTGGATAAAATGTTAATCCAACTTTTCGAATCCAATCATATTTCATAAAACGACTACCTATACGTAGAAAAGCAGATGGGGCAAGGTGAGCCGCATTTAAGAGTGAGTTTAAGACTTCTTCTGGTTCACTAGCTTTTCCGCTCAACTCGTTTTTTTCAGGGAGTACAATATGATCCACTGTAATTCCAGCTAATTGCAATTCATTTAAAATGGCGAAAGACAAAATGTTAGCGCCAATTATGATTCCTTTTTTCCCAACTTGAACTCGGTGAACATTTGTCATAACTTGAGCTGCTCCAATTGACATAACTCCTGGAAGTGTCCAGCCAGGAAGGGGAATAGAATACTCCGCAGCCCCAGTAGCAATTAGTACGAACGGTGCTTCTAACGTACCGATATTTGTATGTACGAACCAAGAACTCTCATCTTTATCTAAATTATAGACGGAAACACCGCACCGGATATCGACTGAACGTGATTTTGCTTCTTCTCGAAGGCGTTTTGATTCTTCTATTCCGTTCCACCATTCCCCAGTAGGCTCTTGATGTAACTGTCCTAACAATCTCCCGCCCGGCTTCATAAATTCATCAATAACAAGTACGTTAAGTCCAAAACGTGCACAAGAGATGGAAGCTGATAATCCTGCTGGTCCTGCGCCAATAATAATTACATCGATCATCGCTTTTTCACCATCTCTCTCACGATATTTGGATGCTGTTTTCCGCTTTCAACAACCATATCGTTTTCTACAACCGTTAAGCATGCTCGCACGTTTGTTTGATTGTTTACTGTCACACGGCATTCAGAACAATGTCCGATATTACAATAAATACCTCGCGGCGTCCCGCTATCTTCATGGACTCTTAACGTTCTTATTCCGTTTGCAAGTAGAGCGGCCGCTATCGTTTCATGTTCATATGCTTCATATTGTTGACCATTAAATTGAAAATTGATACGCTGACTACTATTTAAACTACCTAAAATAGGGTGATTTATAATTCTATTCATTTATTTTCACCTACCGCCCCAAAAGTAACTGCACGCACTGGTGGTTGATATTTTAATGGAATCTCGTCAGGAGATGTACCAGGGTTAGCGTTTTCGATCATTCGATCTAGTGTTGTTCTACATGTACGTCCCCCGCAAAAACCCATACCAGCACGCGTTCTTAGTTTTAACTCACGAGCTGAGCAATTATATTCAGCAATTGTCGATTGAAGTTGTCCGTATGTAACTTCTTCACAACGACAAACAATTAAGTTCTCTTTATTCGTCATATGTATTCCTCCTCTAGTTCGGTTTGCACAAATTATTATGCAAAAACTATGCCAATATAGAGGAGGAGAGGGATTATTGTAACCCCAGTCTTTTTAAACGGTTATATAAAGTGGCCCTCGTTACCCCAAGTTGTTTCGCACATTCTAATTTATTACCATCTAAAATGCGTAAAGCTCTTTCAATTACCTTTTTCTCGTGCTCTTCCATTTCTTCTTGTAAAGAAAGAATCGTATTATTATTGCTGATTAATAAGGAATGAGCCGTATGATTGTCTAAAGTATCATTTGTATGAAACGGTAAATATTCTTGTTTTATAATGCCGTCTGTCGCAAATACGACGAGTCTTTCAACTACGTTGCGGAGCTCGCGAATATTACCAGGCCAATTGTAATGAAGCAGTTCATGCATAATATTTGAAGGTAAGTCTCGAATAGGCCTGTTATAGTTTATTGAAAAATCGTTTAAAAAGGAGTACGTCAATTCGATAATATCCTCTCGTCTTTCGCGCAGCGGTGGAATAAGCAAGCTAACTACATTTAAGCGATAGTATAAATCTTCTCGGAAAGTTCCTTTTCTCATTTCTTCTTGTAAATCACGGTTTGTAGCAGCGATAATGCGGAAATCGATATGTATTTCTTTTTCTCCACCAACTCGGTAATACTTTCGTTCTTGCAGTACACGTAAAAGCTTCACTTGCATATCGAGCGGCATTTCACCTATTTCATCGAGGAACAAAGTACCGCCTTGTGCGAGCTCTATTTTACCTTTCTTACCTTTACTATTTGCACCAGAAAACGCCCCGCGCTCGTAACCAAATAATTCACTTTCAAATAACGCTTCTGGGATTGCGCCGCAGTTAATTGAAATGAAAGGGGCATTTGCTGTCTCACTTGCTTCATGAATTGCTTTCGCAAACACTTCTTTTCCAACTCCGCTTTCTCCGAGTATTAAAACCGTGGATTTCACTGAACAAACCTTTCTAGCTAATTGAATCGTTCTTTGTATAACAGGGCTTTTTCCATTCATCGCAAGGAAAGGATCGGATGTATCTTTATATTTTGCTACTTCTTGTTCTAAACGGTGCATTTCATGAGACATATTAAATAGTTTTTCATTTAATACGACTTGATTTGTAACATCCGTTTCTGAAACGACTGCTCCAATAATTTTATCGTTGCAATAAACTGGGTTTGAATTAATTAATACGAACAAATCTGGACGTGGCTGATGGAACTGAGCAATTATGCTTTTTCCGTCATGTAATGATTGCAGAATTTCTAAATCTTTATAATCAAAAAAACGGGTGATGGGTTGTCCGATAATTTCATTATGGTTCACTGAAAAAATCTTTTCAGCGCCATCTGTCCAAGTACGAACGCATTCTTTATCGTCGATGACTGTAACAGAAGAATCAGACGTTTGAATAACAGTGTTATAAAAAGCTAGTAGTTCATTGTAATACTTATAAAGAAAAGGAATCATTTGCTGAGCAGTTATACAGCATAAAGGCTCTTGATTTTCTTTAATGATGACAACGGCTAGTTCATGAGAAAATGCGTCGATTAAAGTAGTGAAAGAGTCATCTTCATATATAACTGTGCACCTCCATTCCTCAGTAGGTGAATGGAGGTAATAAAATTTTTCACCTACCTGTTTCATGCGCTTAACGATACTTGTACAATCAATTGACAAAATTTTTATTAACTCTTTTATTGTTGGGAATGAAAATGCCATATTGCCCTCCTATTATGTATGAAAATTTAGACAGTGATAAAAAAATAATACACCTATTTACGATAGATTTAAAATATTTTTACAAATAAAAATTATTTCATATAAATAGTTCTGTATGTAGAGTTGGCACACCAATTGCATAAATAGAAAGTGAGAGATTTAGGAGAAAGGAGGGGTGCTATGTGAGACACTGTGACGTTTTAATAATAGGCGGTGGTATTATAGGATGTTCTATCGCTTATTACACATCAAAATACGGAAGAGACGTAACAATCATTGAAAAAGGGGAATTTGTCAGTGGAACGTCTTCACGGTGTGACGGGAACATTTTGGCGATTGATAAAGACCCAGGGTTTGATAGTCAAATGTCGTTAGTAAGTCAAAACTTAGTAACTGAATTAAGTGAAGAATTGGAGCACTCATTTGAATATAGAGCGCCAGGAAGCATTCTCGTTTGTGAATCAGACGAAGAGATGGAGGCAGCGCAGCAATGGGTAAATCGTCAAAAAGAGGCTGGTTTACCATTTCGAATGCTTGATAGGCAAGATATAAAAGAAGAATCACCATTTTTTGCAGATGATTTATTAGGCGGTTTAGAATGTGCAACGGATTCAACTGTAAATCCATATCTTCTTGCTTTTTCACTTCTTGCAGAATCGAAGAAATTTGGTACAAAAGCTTTTAATCATAGAGAAGTTAAAGAAGTGAAAAGAGATATAGACGGTTCCTTTATTGTAGAAACAACAAATGGAACGTTTACTGCGAAGCAAGTTGTGAACGCAGCCGGTGTGTGGGCTCCTAAAATCGGACAGATGTTAGATGTGAATATCCCAATTGAACCGAGAAAGGGACATATTATTGTAGCTTCAAGGCAACAACACGTTGGCTGCCGTAAAGTAATGGAATTTGGTTATTTAATTTCTAAATTTGGTGGAAAACGAAAAGTGGATGCTTTAACTGAAAAGTATGGGGTGGCACTTGTATTTGAACCGACAGAAAGCCAAAATTTTTTAATTGGTAGTAGTAGAGAGTTTGTAGGTTTTCATACGAAGATAAATAACGAGGTTATTAAATGTATTGCGAATAGAGCAATTCGTTTTTATCCGAAAATGGCAGATATGATGGTGATTCGTTCATATGCTGGATTACGCCCGTGGACAGAAGATCATTTGCCAATCATTTCAGGAGTGGAACATATTCCGAACTACTTTATAGCAGCAGGGCATGAAGGCGATGGAATTAGTCTTGCGGCAGTTACCGGGAAAGTGATTGAGGAGTTATTAAATGAAAAAGAAACAATCATTCCTATTGAACCACTTCGTTTGAGTCGTTTTACAGAAAGGGTGTTAAACGGATGAGGTTACAAAGAGTCTTTACGACGATTGATACACATACAGGAGGGAATCCAACGAGGACATTAATTAGCGGACTTCCTAAGTTAATTGGAGAGACGATGGCAGAGAAGATGTTACATATGAAAAAGGAGTATGACTGGATTCGAAAATTATTAATGAATGAGCCACGTGGTCATGATGTAATGTCAGGAGCACTATTAACAGATCCGTGTCATCCTGAAGCTGATATAGGTGTTATATACATAGAGACAGGTGGATATTTGCCGATGTGTGGCCACGATACAATCGGTGTATGTACAGCTTTAGTTGAATCAGGTTTAATTCCAGTAATTGAACCGGTTACTTCTTTAAAGCTAGATACACCAGCTGGCTTAGTTGAAGTAGATATTTCTGTTCAAGATGGGAAAGCGAAAGAAGTCTCCTTCTGTAACATACCAGCTTTTTTACTGAAAAATATTTCTGTACACGTCGAAGAAATTGGAACTGTAGAGGCGGATATTGCGTATGGAGGGAATTTTTATGCCATTATCGATGCGAAGTCAGTAGGTTTAGAGTTAGTACCAGAAAACGCATCTACAATCATTGATAAGGCGATTCATATTAGAAATACAATTAATGAGAAGTTTGAAATCATTCATCCAGAGTATTCGTTTATAAGAGGATTAACACATGTTGAATTTTATACAGATCCTACTCATGAAAGTGCGCATGTGAAAAATACAGTTGTTGTTCCGCCAGGAGGAATTGATCGATCTCCATGCGGCACAGGAACATCAGCGAAGTTAGCTGTATTATATGCTCATAAAAAAATTGATATCGATGAAGAATTTGTTCATGAGAGTATTGTAGGTTCTTTATTTAAAGGGTGTGTTATGAATACAACATATGTAAAAAATTTTGAAGCTGTAGTAACGAAAATTACGGGATCAGCTTGGCTTATGGGTATGCATAGATTTTTTTACAATGAAAAGGATCCACTTAAAGAAGGCTTTTTACTAATTCCGCCGATGGAACATGAAACGGAGGATGTAAAATGAACATTCAAAAAATGTATACAGCAGTAGACGTACACGTAAATGGCGAGGCGTTTCGTGTAATGAAAGACGTACCATGCAAATACTATTACAGTTTGGAGCAATTAAATGAACAATTTTCAGGTGAATTAGCAGAAGAAATGAAACTTTTATTAAATGAACCACGTGGTTTCATCGGTTTAAATGGATGTATTGTCGTTCCTTCTATTCATAATGAAGTGGATGCATCTGTATTGTTTTTTAATCATGAAGGATCCATTCCTCTTCATTACGGAGGCATTGTCGCAGTAATAACGATGTTACTAGAAAGCGGGTATTTAAAAAAGAGAGAGTCTAATCAATACAAAATCGAAACGCTATCTGGAATATTTTCAGTCGATGCATATGTAGAGAATGATGAAGTTGTATCTGTTTCGTTTGAAAGCAAACTATGTTATATGATTGAAAAAAATTTAAAGATTGGTAATATAAGTTACTCTCTCATACAGGCAGATAAAGTATATGCAGTTGTAGAAAAGGATACGTATTCGCCAGAAATCAGTATTGAAAACATCTCTAAATTAAAAAAATGGGGTGAAGCTACACTTCAAAATATACAAAAACAGTCATTAATAAAAAGACTTATTTTAGTAGATTCTATGCAAAAAGAAAAGAACCATATAAAGTCGATTACATTTCATGAAGATAACTTTATAGTACGTTCACCAGGTTTTGTTTCTACTATTGTGTCTTATGTTCATGCTTTATTTAAAAATGAATATATAGCGGATAAACCTTTTAAAAATGAAAGTATTTTTAATAGCTTTATAACAGTAGAAAAAGTGAAGAAAGAAGAACTCGGATACATTTTCCGATTTGAAAGTAGAGGGTTTATTACAGGTATGCAAACATTTATATTAGATCCTACCGATCCGTTTCCAACAGGTTTCTTATTAAAATAATATGTTAAAGGGAGAGATAAAGATGCAAAATATTAAAGGGGCATTTCCAGTATTAATAACACCAATGGATGAGTTTCAAGAGATTGATTGGAAAGGTGTAAAACAAAACGTAAACTACTTTATTGAGCAAAAAGTAGCTGGAATTATTATTAATGGAAGTACGGGAGAATTTGTTAGTTTATCAAAAGAAGAACGATTTAACATGTTAGAAACAGTATTAAAAGAAGTTGATGGCCGTATTCCAGTTATTGTTGGAACTGCTGCGGAGACGACGAAAGAAACGATTGAATATACGAAACATGCAGAAGCGCACGGAGCAGATTGTGCCTTAATTATAAACTCGTATTACTGTAAACCGAAAGAAGAGGAAATTTATTTTCATTTTAAAGAAATCTCAAACGCTGTAAATATACCAATTATGCTATACAATAATCCATTTACTTCTGGTGTTGATATGAGTACAGAGCTAATGCTCCGTATTGGAAAAGAATGTGAAAATGTTACACATATTAAAGAATCTAGCGGAGATATTCGAAAAGCGAGAGATTTAGTAAGACAAGGCGAAGGTGCTTTTCAAGTCTTCTGTGGATCTGAAGATTTAGTTATGGAATCTTATTTAGTTGGTGCATCGGGATGGGTTTCAGTAGCCGGAAATATCGTTCCAGGACTCGTTACGAAAATGTATGAGCATTTTCAAAATGGTGAATTAGAAAAAGCGTGGGAAATGAACGATGCTATTTTACCTCTTTGTGAGTTTCTTGAAGGATCAGGGAAATATGTACAAATCGTTAAACGTTCAATGGAATTACACGGACAAGTCGGCGGACCTTCTCGCTATCCGAGATTAGGATTAACGGAAGAAGAAGATCAAAAGCTTCAAACGATTTTATCAGAAATTGCAGCTCATGCAGCTGTTTAAATAAGGAGGAGAGTATATATGTTAACGACAAACATTGAGCTGAAACCAAAAGTGAAAGCGTTTTTAAATGAAGAAATTAAAATGTTTATTAATGGCGAATTTGTTCCTTCTATTAGTGGGAAGACGTTTGAAACATACAATCCAGCGACAGAAGACGTTCTAGCGGTTGTATGTGAAGCGCAAGAAGATGATGTTGATATCGCAGTAAAAGCGGCAAGATTTGCTTTTGAATCAGGCCCGTGGGCAGAGATGACTACTGCTGAAAGAGCACATCTTATTTATAAATTAGCAGATTTAATTGAAGAGCATAGAGAAGAATTAGCACAGCTGGAAGCTTTAGATAATGGAAAACCATATCAAGTAGCACTTGATGATGATATTGCAGCGACTGTAGAAAATTACCGCTATTACGCGGGATGGGCTACAAAAATTATCGGACAAACAATTCCAATTTCAAAAGATTATTTAAATTACACACGCCATGAACCGGTTGGCGTTGTAGGTCAAATTATTCCGTGGAATTTTCCGCTCGTTATGTCTTCTTGGAAAATGGGAGCCGCTCTTGCGACAGGTTGTACGATTGTATTAAAACCAGCAGAGCAAACACCTTTATCTTTACTATATACAGCGAAGCTTTTTAAAGAAGCTGGTTTTCCAAACGGTGTCGTAAACTTTGTACCAGGTTTCGGACCTGAAGCAGGATCGGCAATTGTAAACCATCATGATATTGATAAAGTAGCTTTCACAGGTTCAACAGTTACAGGGAAATACATTATGCGTCAAGCTGCAGAAACAATTAAACATGTAACGTTAGAACTTGGTGGTAAGTCACCAAACATCATTTTAGAAGATGCTGACTTAGAAGAAGCGATTAACGGTGCGTTCCAAGGAATTATGTATAATCATGGTCAAAATTGTAGCGCAGGATCTCGAATTTTCGTTCATCGAAAGCATTATGAAACAGTCGTAAATGAACTTGTGAAAATGGCAAATAACGTGAAGCTTGGAGCAGGTATGGAGGCGGAAACTGAAATGGGACCGCTCGTATCTAAAAAACAACAAGAGCGCGTGCTAAATTACATTGAACAAGGAAGAGCTGAAGGTGCTACTGTTGCAGCTGGCGGTGAACGTGCATTTGAAAAAGGTTATTTTGTACAGCCAACAGTATTCACAAATGTTACAGACGATATGACAATTGTTAAGGAAGAAATTTTTGGACCAGTTGTCGTTGTACTCCCGTTCGATTCGACAGAAGAAGTAATTGAAAGAGCAAATCGCTCGTCTTACGGACTTGCTGCGGGCGTATGGACACAAAATATTAAAACAGGGCATCAAGTTGCCAATAAATTAAAGGCAGGAACAGTGTGGATTAATGATTATAACCTAGAAAATGCTGCTGCACCATTTGGTGGATATAAGCAATCTGGTGTTGGACGTGAGTTAGGTTCATATGCACTTGATAATTATACAGAAGTGAAAAGTGTTTGGGTAAATATAAAGTAATAGAGAGTCTAACTGTTAATAAATAGAGGGATGAAATAATGAGAGATGCGGACAACTGGAAGGTTTAATAATAGTTGTCCGTTTTCTTATATATAAAATAGTTTTCAAAAGAATGATAAGGGGGATTTGGATGGAGCAGTTAGTAGAATGGTTAGTAGGGCAAGTTTGGAGTATTGGCTTAGTTGTTTTCGCATTAGGAGCAGGAGTGTATTTCACAATTGCAACTCGTTTTTTACAAATTCGCTATTTTAAGGAGATGATTAAACTATTATTTGAAGGGAAGAGCTCGGAGACTGGGATATCATCCTTTCAAGCATTTTGTTTGGCGTTATCAGGTAGGGTTGGAATTGGTAATATCGCAGGAGTAGCGACAGCTATCGCTTTCGGCGGACCTGGAGCTGTATTTTGGATGTGGGTGATGGCATTATTAGGAGCAGCTAGTGCATTTGTTGAATCAACATTAGCACAAGTATATAAAAGTAAAGTAGGCAATGAATACCGTGGTGGTACGCCATATTTCATTGAGAAAGGCTTGAAAATGAAATGGTTTGCGGTCATTGTAGCGGTAGTTGTAACACTATCATATGGCGTTTTATTACCAGGTATTCAATCGAGCAGTATTGCAGTTGGATTCGAAAATTCTAATGGTATTAGCAAATATATAACTGGTATATTGTTAGTCGTATTATTAGCAGCTATCATTTTTGGTGGCGTAAAGAGAATTGCGGGCGTTTCTCAAATGCTAGTTCCATTTATGGCAATTGGTTATGTAATTGTTACATGTATCGTATTAATTGCGAATGTAACGGAAATTCCAAGTATGTTTGCTTTAATTTTCTCAAGTGCTTTTGGTGTAAATGAAATGTTTGGCGGCATCGTCGGCGCAGCTATTGCATGGGGAGTAAAGCGTGCTGTATTTTCAAACGTCGCTGGTGTTGGGGAAGCGACATATAGCTCCGCTGCTGCTGAAGTATCACATCCTGCAAAACAAGGGCTAGTTCAAGCGTTTTCTGTATATATTGATACAATTGTTGTATGTACAGCGACAGCTCTTATGATATTAATAACAGGTATGTATAATGTAATACCTGAAGGGAAAAGCGCTATTGTAAAGAATATGGGAAATGTAGATGCAGGTCCAATCTATACACAACAAGCAGTTGAAACTGTTATGACAGGATTTGGTCCAATATTTATTTCAATCGCAATCTTCTTTTTTGCATTTACAACTTTACTCGCGTACTACTATATCGCTGAAACGACGCTTACTTATTTAGATCGTGACCTCAAATATAGCTGGTTAAAACCAGTTTTGAAAATTGGGTTTTTAATTATGGTTTACATCGGTAGCGTAGAATCAGCTTCGCTATTATGGAACCTTGGAGATTTAGGAATCGGTAGTATGGCATGGTTAAACTTAATCGCGATTCTATTATTAAGTAAAACGGCATTAAAAGTGTTAAAAGACTATGAAACGCAGAAAAAAGAAGGGAAAGATCCAGTGTTTGATCCTAAAAATGTGGGAATTGAAGGTTTAACATTTTGGGAAGAAAGAAGTAAAGAGGTTGAAAGGAAAAATTCTAAAGAAAAAGTGTCAGTAGATAATGGGCTGAAACTGTAGATGTGCAAATTTAAAAGTTAAATAAACTGAAAATTCATTCTATTTTTTAAGAGTAAATATTTGTATATGTCTTTCATTTTATCTCATACTAAAGTAAGTGTGAATAAAATGAATGGAGGATATACGATGGAAAATCAACAATATGGCTCTATAAATGATGTATTACTTGATTATAAAGAAGGTATAGGGAATTTTACGCAACAAATCCCTGAAATTGCAGAAACATATAACGCTTTTACACAAGCATGTTTTCAGGAGGGTACATTAACTAAAAGAGAAAAGCAGCTCATTGCATTAGGGATTAGTTTAGCAACACAAGACGAATATTGTACGATTTATCATACGAAGGGCTGTATTGACCAAGGATGTTCTGATAAAGAAATTTTAGAAGCTTGTGGTGTTTCAGCCGCGTTTGCTGGTGGAGCTGCAATGAGTCAGGCAGTAACCTTAGTACAAGAATGTCTGGTGGAATTGAAACATCAAAGTCATTAAACAAGAAAAAGCCCTCCTTAAAATATTCTTTTAAGGGGGACTTTCTAGTTTAGTCTAATTTTTTTGAAAGAGTTTCAATTGTTTCATATAGTCGATAGCTTTTGTTTTATTCCTTTGTGTAGAAACATATTGTGCCTCGTTTATATCTCTATAATAATTATTAAATATTTCTTCAGAAAGAATTCCGTCAGAGAGAGCTTTTTTAACTTCACAGTGTGGTTCATTTGTATGCGAACAGTTAGAAAATTTACATCTCCTGGATATATTCGTTATATCTTTATATCCAAAATCAAAGTTACCTTCATGATTTATTAAGTCAAATCCTATTTTACTAATAAGTAATCCCTCCACTTTTAAATGAGTTTTTTAGAATCATACATACAAAGTGTATCGTTTTTAATTTGTTCTTGTTTTAATATTCTGTATTCTTATAAGTTGATTTCTCTACATCAGGGAGAAGGGTGTATATGCTCTTCCCAATTAAAGATTCTAATTCATTCTTAATTGTATAGAATCCTTTCCAATGTAAAGAGGTATGAGAGGTTGTGCCATGACGTAAACCAACAGAAACCAATCTTCTTTCAAGCGTAGTAAAACCATCCGCATCAGCGAGAGCGTCGCAAAGAGTAATTACTTTATTGTATAAGTCATAGTCACTATTTTTATTCAATATTTCAATTAATCGGCTTTCCATATAATCGGGAACAAGGCTCCACTCTGCTGCGATATCTAAATGCTCATTTTTGCAAGGAAATGAATGTGTCACACAAATAATCGCGTTTCCTGTATACCCTAAATCATTCATATACATATAGCCATCATAGGAATGAATAACAGATTTAGTAAAACCTTTATATCTTCCTATGTCATGCAGGAGGGCAGCGTTGTATGCTATATCAGCATCTAGGTCGTACCCATTATTAATAAGTTCAACAACTATCTTTTCAGTTGCAAGGGCAACATTACGTGAATGTTCGAACCACGGACCTGGGTTTTGTTCATATGCCCAATCCAGCAATTCTCTTGCATATTTTCTATCTAATATATATTTCATATAGTTATCCTTTCTCTAAAAAATCGTATTTTAAATAATTTCATCTTAGTATTTCATTATTCCTGCTTTAAAAATTGTTACAATGAAACAAAAGGGGGATTAGTAATGCAAGATTTAGTAATTGAAGAGATTAAGCAACTAGAAAATGATATTGAAGAGCTTTCTGAACTGTTGAAAACTGTAGTAGATGATGGAGCGTCGATTGGTTTTTTACCTCCACTAGAAGAAAAAGAAGCAGCGAAGTATTGGCAAACTGTATTAGCACCAGAAGTGATATTGTATGTTGCTAAAATAAACAATGAAGTGGCAGGGAGTATTCAATTATATTTAGTTACAAAGCCTAATGGGATACATAGAGCTGAAATTTGCAAGTTAATGACTCATCCAAACTTTAGACGTAACGGCATTGGACGTTCACTTATGCAAAAAGCAGAGGAACGAGCAAAGCAAGAAAACAGGTCTCTTTTAGTGTTAGATACTAGAGAAGGAGATCCCTCGAATAGATTGTACAAGTCGTTAGACTATCAAGAATCCGGTAAAATACCAGGGTATGCAATTTCTCCGAATGGTGAGTTAGATGCAACAGTAATTTATTATAAAATGATTTAGTTTTTTATTTGAAAAGGGAGATAATTTCAAACGACATATTTGTTATTATGTCTGTGTGTTGATTTACAAAAAGATTAATAATTCAAAATAAAGTTTGATAAAATCCTGTATAATAGTTTTTTTCTTTTGACCCTTTAACTTCATCTGGAATGTTTAATTTAAAGGGCTAGTCTGTAGAGAATTTTAACAGTTTTTTAGATTTTGATTTTGAAGTCTTTTGGTGAATATTAAATGTTAATCTAAAAGATGGAGGTTGCTGTCATGTTGAAACTGTTTCAATATAATTGGCAAGTTCGTGATGAGTGGTTTACATTGTGCAAAGACATGCGGATGAAGAACTATTAAAGAAACGGGTCGGTGGGTTCGGTAGTATCCTACATACTTTATTTCACATTGTAGATGTGGAATATATGTGGATCTTAGGTTTGCGAGGTGAGCCAGTTCCTGAGGAGCCATTGTTTGAAGAGTATGCCAGCTTGCAAAAAGTAAAAAATCTCTCAGCTCAATATCACGAGAAAGTGAAGCCATTTGTGACATCTTGGACAAATGAAATGGATTCTCGGAAACTTTCAGAAACTGATTTCAATGAAGAACCGATTAGCTCTAGAGACGCATCAATTAGGCGCCGAGTCATTGAATGTACACACGGAGAGATAATACGTCATGTCATTGTCCACGAAATCCACCATATCGGCCAGTTATCTATATGGGCACGTGAAATAGGAAAGGAGCCTGTTTCCGCAAATCTGAGAGGAAGAGGGCTATTCGATAATTAGACTGCCTTTGCCAATTTCGTAATTTATTTATAAACGAATGGTTTAATTGAGTATATTTAAAGCGTGTTTAGATCAATCTTTTTCAAAACACACTTTTTCTTTATATTATTTTATCTAGCTTTATAGAGTTAATGTAATCAAACTTTTTTCGAAGCTACACTGTGATATATAATTGTAAGTAATTATTAACTACTTTAACGCCGTTTGTATTTTCAGACGGTGTTATAAGTATTTAACAATAAAACGACAAAATAAATAATAGATTTGATAACTGGTAATTAAAATGTGAAGAAGAATTGATATTTTTGTAGCTAAACGAATTTGAGAAAGTTTTTAGAGGGTTCTTTTAGTAATGCTCTTCCACTTATAATGGATGTAGAGAAGATGACTAGGCAACTATAGTTATTTTCGTTTCATTTTTGGGAAGGGGATGAAAGAATGAAAAAGACAAGTTTACAAAAGATAAAAAAGGTTATGTTAAGTGGTGGGATATTACTTACTGGATTATTAACATTTGGATTTTCAGAAAAGGCTTCAGCTCATGGGTATGTAGAATCACCAGCGAGCCGATCTTATTTATGTAAGCAAGGGGTAAATGTAAATTGCGGTCCAGTTCAATATGAACCACAAAGTGTAGAAGGAATAGGTGGCTTTCCGCAATTAGGACCTTCTGATGGACAAATTGCAGGTGCTGGTCATTTTCCTGCTTTAGACGTTCAAGCAGTTGATAGGTGGAAGAAAGTTACGTTAAACGGCGGGATGAATACATTCAAGTGGAAACTAACCGCTCCTCATAGTACGAAAGAATGGAAATACTACATTACAAAGAAGGATTGGAATCCAAATATGCCTTTAACAAGGTCTAGTTTAGATTTAGTGCCGTTCTATGTAAAAAATGATGGCGGAGTTAGACCGGGGACAACAGTAACGCATGAAGCAAATGTACCAACTGACCGTAGTGGCTACCATCTTATTTTAGCTGTTTGGGAGATTGCGGACACTGGAAATGCGTTTTATCAAGTTATTGATGTGAACCTTGTGAATAATGGTTTAAATTCCAAATTTGCTTTTAACAATGTAGTGCAAGTTCCTACACTATTTTAAATTAAATATACATTTTGATCATCTAATTCATTTTAGATGATCTTTTTTATGAAAAATATAGAAGAAAGTACAATTATTTATAAAAAAATGTGTCTAAAATATTGTCATATTTGCTTCTTTAAGATATCCTTTTCATGAAGAGGTGGAAAACATGGAAAAAGTACTAGTTTTCGGGCATAAAAACCCAGATACAGATGCAATTTGTTCTGCGATTGCTTATGCAGAATTGAAAAAAGAATTAGGAATGAATGCTGAGCCTGTACGTTTAGGCGAAATCAGCGGTGAAACTCAATTTGCGTTAGACTCTTTTAAAGTAGAAGGACCGCGTTTTGTTGAGACAGTAGCAAACGAAGTGGACAACGTTATTTTAGTTGACCATAACGAGCGTCAACAAAGTGCTAACGATATCGAATCTGTTCGTGTGTTAGAAGTTATTGACCATCACCGTATTGCTAACTTTGAAACAAGCGATCCTATATACTACCGTTGTGAGCCAGTTGGATGTACAGCTACAATCTTAAACAAAATGTACAAAGAAAACGGCGTTGCAATTCGTAAAGAAGTTGCAGGTTTAATGTTATCTGCAATCATTTCAGATTCTTTACTATTCAAATCTCCAACTTGCACAGAGCAAGACATAGCAGCAGCTCGTGAATTAGCGGAAATCGCTGGTGTAGATGCAGATAGCTACGGCTTAGAAATGTTAAAAGCTGGTGCTGACTTAAGCGGAAAAACAATGGAGCAATTAATCTCCCTTGACGCTAAAGAATTCCAAATGGGTAACGCGAAAGTTGAAATCGCACAAGTAAACGCTGTTGATACAAACGACGTTCTTGTACAACAAGCGGAACTTGAAAAAGTTATCTCTGCAGTAGTAGAA
The DNA here is from genome assembly GCF_044909215.1 of Bacillus sp. RC252. NCBI lineage: Bacteria > Bacillati > Bacillota > Bacilli > Caryophanales > Bacillaceae > Bacillus > Bacillus sp. RC252. The sequence goes on from NZ_JBIYDV010000020.1 coordinate 44,430, forward strand.
GAAAAAGGTTTAGACCTATTCTTATTCGTTGTAACTGATATCTTAACTAACGATTCTGTCGGTCTTGCGATCGGTAAAGCAACAAACGTTGTTGAGAAAGCATACAACGTAACATTACAAAACAACACAGCTACTTTAAAAGGTGTTGTATCTCGTAAAAAACAAATCGTTCCTGTATTAACAGAAACATTCCAAGCTTAATAATATTGAGTACGGATAAACAGAAAGGACAAGTAGTCAGATTGGCTGCTTGTTTTTTTCTTTTTTGAAATGACAGAAAATTATAATTTTAAAAAAGGAGGTTTGCGTATGTTTAATGGTTCAAAGACGTTAAAAAGGGATGGAAATAGGAAATGTTATGACTTGAAAACGTTGGAAAACAAATTTCAATCACTTTTAAATCAAAATATTTCTTCTGTTGCTGAATTAGAGGAATGGCTAATAAAGGAACAGCGTTTAACTGCTGAAGTAGAAGAGGTGTTAACGAGTCAATTAATTGCTGTGTATAGAGATACGAAAGACAGTACAATACGTAATCTACATAAATATAACCAAAATAGTATTCAACCACTTTTAAAAAAATACAATGCAAAATTTGATTGGAAATTTAGTGATTGTCCGTTTTCAAAGCTATTGGATGAACGAAAATACGGATACATGAAAAAAGTAAGATTGGTGAACAGCGAATTATTTAATGAAAAGAATATTTCTCTTGCCGTTAAGGAGGAGGGTTTTATAACGAAGTATAGAGAAATTATGTCTAACATAACAATCAATTGGAACAACGAAATAAGGACGTACGCATACGTTAAAGCAGAGTTGGATAACCCAAATAGAAGCATTCGTGAAAAGGCATGGCATGCTTTATGTGAAGCACGAAGTGTAGTAAAACCAGAAATAGATTGTATTATGAATGAACTTGTACAATTACGGAATCAAATGGCCCTAAATGCAGGGTTTAACAATTATAGCGAATATATTTTTAAGCTAAAAAACAGAGAATTTAGTATTGAAGACTGTTATACGCTTCATGAATCTATAGAGAAGCTGGTTGTACCCGTATGGAAACGATTAGGGAATCTTTTTAAAAAGGATCTTGGTGTAAAAGCGTATCTTCCATGGGATCTTGCTCCTTGTACATTGCAGAAAGTTTCATTTCAAAATTCCAATGATTTATTGGATGGGATTGAAGAGATGTTAAGAAAGACAGATTCATATTTTCATGAGGAATTTATTCATATAAGGAAATCAGGATTAATTGACGTAGAAGAACGGGAAAATAAGGCGCCGGGGGCTGCTTGTTTTACCTTACCTTATAACCAAGAGGTTTTTATTTATTCTAATTTTAGCCCATCATTTAACGCAATTAATGCACTCATACATGAAGTGGGTCATGCACTTCATTTCAATAAACAGTTTAACAATGAAAGTAGTATGCAAGAAAAATATCTTCGTGAAGAAGTAGCTGAGTTGTATTCTCATAGTCTCGAGCTATTACTAATGGATAAACTTAACATTTTTTATAAGGAAGAGAATGAATATAAGAAAGCACAACGAGAACAACTGCATCGAGCTTTGTCTTTATTAATTACGCCAGTTTCAGGTGATCTATTTCAGCATTGGCTCTATACCAATCCAAATCATTCATCAGAAGAATGGGATGAGAAATATCTCGAATTATGTAAAAGGTATAAATTTTCGTCAATCGATATTACAGGCTATGAGGAAGGGCTTGGTGCGAGTTGGATAGAATCGCTCCATTATATTCAGTATCCTTTTTACAAAATTGAATATGCAATTGCACAATTAGGAGCACTAAAATTATTTCAAATATATCGGGAGAATCAAGAAAAAGCGATTACTTTCTTTAAAGAGGGAACGAGTGCGGATTGGAATTTTTCCATACAGGAAATCTATGAAAATACAGGTGTTGCATTTGATTTTTCGCAAGAAACGGTACAAAGTACTGCTGGAGCTGTGTTGAAGTTTATAAGTGAATTAAAATAAGGATAGCATTCGCTATCCTCTTTATTCATAAGATCGTTTCTTGTTTATATAAAATGTAACAATAGCAGCAATAATGAAAATAGGTATTGCGTACGCTTGCCCAACGAATAATTTCCATCCCACATTATTATAGCCGTCAGATGCTGGAATGATAATTGCGATGATACAAACAATAATATAAGCTAATAATGCTGGGAGTATATTTTTCATAATTGTTCACCTCCTTTTAATACCAATGTTATGACTATATTTATATAATACATGATAAGTTTGTGTTTGGGAAATTATGTATAAGACATATATTTTTGTAATTATGTAAATGAAATGGTTATTTGAAAATAGGGTAGATGATATATATAAAGAATGATATAGGGGGATTTGTATAATGGACAATATATTAAATAGAATGAAGCAAGATATAAATATGGAGTTATTGTATAAGCTATGGCCTGATTTTAAGAGGGCTGCTTTTGCATTGTATGATGATGAGTATGTGTATGTATTTCATCATCCATTATTTCTGACAGAGGATGATGATGGGTATACCGTTTTAAATTGGAATGAACAATTTAAAGGAGATACATTCATCATATTCAAAGATTATCCAACTGCCATCGTCAATATGAATAGGTATAGAGATTATGAAAGTTTATTTGCGATTGTAGTGCATGAACTTTTTCATTGTTATCAATATTTGAATGGTGAAAGTAGATTTCCAAATGAATCTCTAGGATTTCAATATCCTATATTAGAAGAAAATATTGAATTACGAAATAAAGAACGAATTTGTTTATATGATGCTGTTCATTGTAAGTCACAAGCTGAGAAGAATAACTATATTAAGCAATTTATTGAACTAAGAGAGCAAAGGGCTAATTTTATGAAAGAAGAGTTTGTAACATACGAGTGTATGGTTGAAAGTATAGAAGGGCCTGCTTGGTATGTTGAAATGAATGCTTACAATACAGTATGTAATAATGATGAAAGTGAAACATTACGAAAAGAATGTTTTTATGTTTATTATTAGATGAAATCCTTCCTGAGTGGAAAACGAGCTTCTTTAATAGTGATAAATCGCTATATGCTTTTTTAAAACAAAATATAAATGTGGATTTGGATTTAAACAATGAAATTACAATAAGTAATGAAACAAAGCAAATGATTCATTTTGTTCAAAACGAAAGAGACAAGGATTTTAAAGAATTTAATGAGAAAAAAGGATATCACCTGTATATTATAGGGGATATAAAATTAAATATGTTTAATCCAATGAACGTAAATTTAAAGGGAAATAAAGCATTACATAAAACCTTTGTAAGTGTAAGTATACATAATAAAACATATATGCTAAATCAGCCTGTGTTAGCATCTTTTGAAGAAGATTATAAAAATATGAAACAAGTTCATATCATTATGAATGAAAAACCGGTAGAAAAAAATAATAGTTGGAACGTTGTGGGAATTGGAGACATAGAAGCTGAGTATGAAGAAGTGGAGAATTCTCTATTTTTATATTTAAAAAGTTAGAAGCGAGGTAAGAAATAACAATGAAAAGATTATGCATTATTCCGTGCGGAAAAAAGAAAATTTGGGATAAGTATCCAGATTACGGAGAGGAAGAGGCAAAAGATGTATATATTAGTCCATTCGGAAAAGCATGTCAGGCGTATGCAACTGAGTTTTTCGAGAATTGGGTTATATTATCAGCAAAGCATGGATTTTTAAGACCAAATGATATTGTAAAGGAAAATTATGATCTTGCATTTGATTCAAATAGTAATGAGATTATTAGCATAGAACAATTAAAACAACAGATGATTGATAAAGGTTTACTTCAGTTTGAAGAGATCGTCTTACTTGCGGGGAAGAAGCATAAAAAAGTAGTGACGAAGTTATATCCAGAAGAAATCATCACATATCCGTTAGCGGGATGTAGAGGGATTGGGTATATGCTGCAGAGGTTGAATGGGGCAGTGGAAGCGCAGAAGGAAGTATAGGGATAAATTAGTAATATAGATTCAAATTATACCAAATTAATACATTTAAAATAGACTATTAAACAAGCCTTTTTACCCTTTTAAACATAGAATATGATGAATTCTATTTTATATTAGGGGAGAGTCATATTCATGTGTAATAATTGTGGTTGTAGACGCAGAGATTGTAATAGATTTTGGGATGATTTAATGTTTGGAAGATGTAGACGTAGAGATTGTGATGATTGTGGTTGTAGACGTAAACGTGACTGTGATTGTGATGATTGCCGTCGCAATCGTAAACGTGACGACGATGATGATAAATGTCGTAAGTGGTAATATTTTAAAAAGAGTACTTTGAAGTAAGTACTCTTTTTGTGTATAAACCTTTTAAATTCCATCTTGAACAGATTTTTTTTCAATTTCCCATGAATCCTGTTTTATAATCTTTAAAGCTACATTAGTACCATTAGATTCCTTATAAAAGATATATCCGTGGTTTGATTTAACGTAAGTTAAAGGTTCGCCAATGCAATCTTTAGAACAAGATGTGTTGATAAGTTCAATTAAGGATAGTTCGCTAGGATCGGTTTTACTAGCATCTATAAGTGTATCAAGGTTCGTTTTACGAAAACCTTGTAAGTTTACATCGAAATTCTTTTCTATTTCTCCAGTAACGCTAGTATTCATTACTTCAACTGAATTTTTCTTTTCTAGAAGAAAACCATTTCCATAAAGGAATTTTGTATATCCAATCCATGTGATTAAAAATAGTATAAAAAACATACCAGTTGTTTTAAGTTTTCGAAGCCGTTTACTTACGATTGATTCTGAATATTTCATTCAGCCTAATCCTCCAATGTTTTTATTTTAAAGTATGCGTGGGTATATATATTTAGAAGGAGATGAAAGTTAGAGAGTTACTGATTCAAAAAAAGAAAGCATCTGAAGTTAGGTGCTTTCTTTTTGAATACTGTCCGCTATCTGTTAGTTACTTGTTTCATAAGAGGTCTTATTTCTTTAACAGGTGGTTTTTTATCATAGGCATCAACGTAAGAAAAGTAATAATTTAAGTTTCTAAGAAGTCCCTTTCCTATTTTTGCGCTTAAGAAGGGGAATACTTGTCCAGTATAATCATCGAGAGATTTACAGTAGTATTTTTCGTCTAAGTATATGCTGTATTTACATGTTAGTTCTACTAATGAGTTACCTTCATCATCAAATACTTCTTTAGAATCAATAATGTCTATTAATGCGAATTTTTCATTCAGATAAACTTTCTTCTTTTTCTCGTGCTTATTTGTGAGAATAAATACGAGACCAATTGCGTTAATCAAACTATTTCCTCCTATAAAAAACGGATATTAATAAAATATATCGATATACGTTAAATGTAAAGAGGAGTGGTGAAATATCATTGATAGAAACCTAAATAAGCCGATTTGTTTTTTCAAATCGGCTTATTTTTATTGAAATACTTGCGGAAATTGTTTCACGATTGCATCTGTTATCATGTCGGCCATTTCTAAGGCTTCTTTTTCAATTTTATCGTATAATTTTACACTGGCATCATAATCCTTATTTAGGAAGGCGAGTGCTTCCGCTTTCGTTAACGCTAAATGCTCATAAAACATTTTTCTAAATGCTTCTTTTTCTATATATGGGTTGATACTGGTTAGAAACTCAACAATTTCATCTCCATTAGCGTACCACTTCTTTTCTATAGCGGCCGCTGCGTTTTGATCACCAGCTTTTGCGGATTTAACAAGATCAGCAGCGATTGTTAAGTGGTCTTTAATTAATGCACTATATTTTTTCACCGCATTTTCTCCGTAGAATGGTTCAAGTGATAGCCCCATGTGTGTTGCATTTTGTAGAAGACGTCCAACGGTAACGTTTACGTCGGGCAAGTTAAAGATGATGCCTATAATGGCTAATCGTGTCCAAGCAACGTGTTGTTCCCATAAAGAACGCATATATCCTTTTAGAAAGTTTTCGTTTTTACTAACTCGGTAATTTCGTACAAATGAATCGAAGTTTCCATTAGTGATATGATAAGGGGAGTAATACGATTGCCAATAAGTATACATAAATAGTTACACTCCTTTGAACATGTATATCTCACAATATGATAAACGTTATTTTTAAGTTACGTGTCCAAGAGTTTTTTTGAGAGTTGGAAAAGGAGAAAATTGAAGGGGAATAAAAAACACACTTATGATATATATGAATCAAAAGAATTTTAAAATAATAGAGGTCCTGCAAGGGAAATTACAGGACCTCAAAAGGGTATTGCCGAGATGTCGGACTCGACTACGTAATATTAACATAAAATCCTTTCGGAAAAACCTGGTAAATGTGTCCAAATGAGAAGGGTACTTTTTAATAAAGTTAAAGGGATCTGCTTCCCGCGGCAGATCCCTTTAACTAGATAATGTTGATGAGCAAAAACTCATCTGGAGTACTTTCATAGTAACAAATGAAATTCACTTTGTGTATTGAGAAAAAATGAATTACTTGTATGAATGTAGCAGATTTATATTTTGCTTTTTGGAATTATAATCATTTGTGGAGAGCGGAATAGGGTTCTAAAATGGAGAAAAGACTTTTCAGCCACGATACGACATATTGCGATATATAAGTATAAAAAAAGACCTGCTAATTTAAGCAGGTCAACATAAGGGGTTTATCTAACAGATTATTATATATGGTAACAACTGTATTGTAGTAAGTCTATAAGTTATATGTTGAGAAAATTTGTTTGAATGATATATATTTGGCACATGTATTAACGTTTAAAAAGTTGAGAAAGGAAATTCATAAGCTTGCTATAAGAAAATAAGGGCTGATACTTATAAAATGATTCGTATTTCCACGCATCATTATTAGAGAATTGGAGTTGTTTATTTGACGCTTTAGGTTTGTTGGAATTATTGTAACGACTCTTCATAATTTAACCTCCTTAAATTCATATGTATACGATTAGTAGTATTCTAGGAAGGTAAATTAAATGAATATTTATTTTGAAATTCTTTCTTCTTGTGTACTAGATTTGTTTTTTTATGTTGGAAAACGTAAGAAGCAAATAGAACTCAAATACTTATAAAATTCAAAGTGGCGAGAATCAGTTTGATGATATAATGGGAATAGATGAAAGATAAAGAAAAGCAGGTGACTCTTTTTTGTTTACAAAAGCACAAGAACTTTTAGCGTCTTATTTCGGTTATTCGTCATTCCGAAGAGGACAAGATGAAACAATTAAAAATGTATTAGATGGGAAAGATACAGTTTGTATTATGCCAACGGGCGGTGGTAAGTCAATTTGCTATCAAATTCCCGCATTAGTATTCGAAGGAACGACATTAGTTATATCACCTTTGATTTCACTTATGAAAGATCAAGTAGATACATTAGTACAAAACGGTATTTCAGCTACTTATATTAATAGTTCCATTTCTATTACAGAAGCGAATCAACGAATTCAATTGGCGAAACAAGGACATTACAAATTGCTTTACGTGGCGCCTGAGCGTCTTGATTCTATGGAGTTTGTTGACCAACTTATCGATATGAAAATTCCAATGATTGCCATTGATGAGGCGCACTGTATTTCGCAGTGGGGTCATGATTTCCGTCCAAGTTATTTACATATACATCGCATATTAGATTATCTTCCAGAAAAACCGCTCGTTTTAGCTTTAACGGCAACGGCAACACCACAAGTACGTGATGATATTTGTAGTACGCTTGAAATTAATCAAGAAAATACAATTATGACAACGTTCGAGCGCGAGAACTTATCATTTTCAGTAATTAAAGGACAGGATCGTAATGCGTATTTAGCAGATTATATTCGTCAAAATCAGAAGGAATCTGGGATTATATATGCAGCTACAAGAAAAGTAGTCGATCAGTTATATGAAGATCTAGGGAAAGCAGGAGTTTCGGTATCGAAATATCATGCAGGTATGAGCGATCACGATCGAAATGAACAGCAAGAACTCTTTTTACGAGATGAAATCAGTGTGATGGTAGCGACATCTGCGTTCGGGATGGGGATTGATAAATCAAATATTCGTTACGTTATTCATTATCAACTTCCGAAAAATATGGAAAGTTACTATCAAGAGGCGGGACGTGCTGGTCGTGACGGGTTAGATAGTGAATGTATTTTGTTATATTCTTCTCAAGATGTGCAAGTGCAACGCTTTTTAATTGATCAATCAACTGGAGAATCACGTTTTTCAAATGAACTAGAAAAATTGCAAAATATGACCGATTACTGTCATACAGAACAATGTTTACAATCATTTATTTTGCAATACTTTGGAGAAGAACCGAAGGAAGATTGCGGCCGTTGTGGTAATTGTACGGACGACCGTGAAAGTATTGATGTAACGAGAGAATCACAAATGGTTCTATCTTGTATGATCAGGACGAACCAACGATTCGGAAAACAAATGATTGCACAAGTATTAACTGGATCGAAAAATAAGAAAGTCATTGAATTTAATTTTCATACTTTGCCAACGTATGGTCTTTTATCAAACCGTAGTGTAAAAGAAGTCAGTGAGTTTATTGAGTTTTTAATTTCAGACGAGTTGATTGCAGTTGAACATGGTACATATCCGACATTAAAAGTAACGGAAAAAGGGAAAGAAGCACTACTTGGTAAAGTGAATGTTTTACGCAAAGAACGAGTAGAAACGAGACAAATTGTTCAAGACCATCCTTTATTTGAAGTGCTTCGTGAAGTGCGTAAAGAAATTGCACAAGGGGAAGGTGTACCGCCGTTCGTTATTTTCTCTGACCAAACGTTAAAAGATATGTGTGCGAAAATGCCACAAAGTGACTCCGAACTCCTAACTGTAAAAGGAATCGGAGAACACAAACTCGTGAAGTACGGGTCTCACTTCTTACAAGCAGTTCAGCACTTTATTGAGGATAACCCAAACTATGCGGAAACAATTAAGACTGAAGTTGTTTCAGAGAGTAAAAAATCAGGAAAAGCGTCAGTGAATTCTCATTTAGAAACGTATGAAATGTATAAACAAGGCATTGATCTAGATGAAATTGCGAAAGAACGTAGCTTATCAAGACAAACAATTGAAAATCATTTAATTCGCTGCTTTGAAGATGGAATGGAAGTAGAATGGAACAGTTTTGTTCCTGCAGAATATGAATCACTGATTGAAACTGCCGTGCAAAATGCAGAGGGTGGTCTGAAATCGATTAAGGACCAACTTCCAAATGAAGTGAGTTACTTTATGATTCGTGCTTATTTACAAATTAGAAAGTAGAGACATATAAAGGGGATAGGGATTTATGCATCACGTTTTCGTGTATGGCACGTTAAGAAAAGAGCAAACGAATGCTCATTTTATGCAAGTTGCAATATGCATCGCAGACGAAGCATGGACGTATGGTAAATTATTTGATACATACGAAGGGTATCCTGCGATGATTTGTTCAAATGGGGAAAAGGTATACGGAGAAGTTTATGAAGTAAATGATGATGTTCTGCAAAAGTTAGATGAACTTGAAGAATACACAGGTAATGCAGAGAGTGATTTATATGACCGAATCACCGAAACGATTTATTTAGGTGATAGAGAAATACGTGCATTTGTGTATATTGCTCAAGATAAAGAGATGCTAAAGAAAGTTATCATTTCTGGTGATTGGGTGGAGTATCAACAAGGAAAATAAAAGCAGCTATAGAGCAGATAGTGGAATCGACCATTATCTGCTTTTTATATTGGTACTTTCAAAATTCTTATTATTTTGATAAATTGTAAATATAGAGAAATAAGAATGGTTTTTTTTCATGGATGTCAGAAATTTAGTTTCTCACCTGTAGCAGAAAAATCTAGTGCAGGAGGAGAATAATAATGAACGAATTAAATGTGAAGGAATTTTACCAAAAACAATTCGAACTGTCGAATTACGATATCAATACAGAAAGCTGGTTAGAGCAGGTTGCTAAAGAAGTTCAAGAACAAGTTGGTCATCCATTTCAAACGATGTTAGAACTAGGAGCAGGAAATGGCAGATTTGCAAGGGCGATGTCTAGGTTACAAGTGAAAATGACTACGGTTGAACTTGTACCAGAGTTAGTTATGTTTGCAAAAGAACATTCTACTAATAATATAGATATTCATTGCGCTGATTTTTATAAAATTAACTTTGAAGAAAAGTTTGATGTTGTTAGTTATTTAGACGGATTTGGTGTAGGAACAGATGATGAGCAATTGATTCTATTAAAACGGATTAAAAATTGGATGAAGGATGATGGATGTGCACTTATTGATATTTATCAACCATTGTATTGGAAAAAAGTAAGTGGACAAGAAATGTCCTTAAGCGCAGCTATGCGAAAATACGAATATGATAGTATAAATGAAAGAATGTTAGATCATTGGCGGGACCCTAATTATCCAAATGATGTAGTAACACAGTCTTTACGATGTTATACGGTAGATGAGATTAGCAATCTATGTGCTGAAGCTGGTTTAAGTATTATGGGAGTCTTCCCTGGGGGAGCATATGATTTTGAAAAACGAAAATATAAAGAATTGGCAACATTAAATGAATGTTTGGCATATCGAATTAAAGTAAGGAAGAGTAGGGATTAATCTCTACTCTTTTTTAATTTAGAAAATTCTTACTAAAACTATTGACTTTATGAATGGATTTTTAATACAATTATATTTCGACTGAAAAAATTGGAACGGACAGGAGGGAATCATCAAATGAACAACATTTTTGACGAAGAGTTACAAAAAATGAAAGATACTTTAAGTACGATGGATGATCAATTAGAACAGCTTGAAAAAATCCCGGTTTATTATGGAGAAGATTTTAAAGAGCAAATTCTTGAAAGTATGAGGGAGTCTAATAGACAAAGCTTACGTATTGGTGTACATGAGCCGTATTTTGGAAGATTAGACTTTCAGGAGGATGGCAAGGAAGACGTAATGCCGATTTACATCGGTAAAGTAGGTGTTTCAGATAAAGATACGATGAAACCAATTGTAATTGATTGGCGTGCACCTGTCGCAAGTATGTTTTATTCATTTACCGGTGGTGAAGAATTAGCATTTTATCATTCACCAGACGGATTAGTAGAAGGCGATGTTTATTTAAAACGAAACATTTCGATTCGAAAGAGAGAACTAGAACGTGTTGTTGATACATATGTGAAAGGAAATGAAGATGTCTCACATGCTGATGATTTTCTTCTATATCGATTAGGTGAGAATAAAGATAATAAATTAAAAGATATCGTATCGACTATACAATCGGAGCAAAATGATATTATACGTGCGGAAAGAAACTTACCATTATTAATTCAAGGGGTTGCAGGGAGCGGAAAAACAACGATCGCTTTACATCGCCTTGCTTTTTTAATTTATGAATATCGTGAACAACTTGAAGCGGAGAGAATGATCGTATTCGCTCCAAACAGTTTGTTTTTAGACTATATTTCAAGTGTACTTCCTGAGTTAGGGGTAGGAAATATTAGTCAAACAACGTTTCCAGATTGGGCATTGCGTCTGTTAGATGGTTCGGTGAAACTGAAGCAGACAGAAGAAAAATTGAAAGAAGCTTTCTCAATTAATCGCGATGAAAAAAAGGTTATGCTAGGTAAATTGAAAGGCACGCTGGAATTTAAGTCGTTTATTGAAGAAAGAATGATTCAATTTGAAAAAGATTTAGTGCCAACAAAAGATTTTGAGGCATGGGATAAAGCTGTTATTCCAGTGGAAGACGTTAAAAAATGGATGCAGGTTGAATATAAACACTATCCATTAAAGAAAAGAAGAGAACGTTTAGTCGGCCGTATGAAGCGCTGGATTGAAATTGAGCTTAAAAAGTTTGGAGAAACAAACGAGAAAAAATTACTAAAAAAAGAAGCGACAAAGAGATTGAACACATATATGAATTTTTGGCCGAAAATGAGCCCGCTTTCACTATATAATTCAATGATAAAGAGTAAAGAAATACTCGAAGTATTACCTGAAGAACTTGTTCAAGAAACAGAAAAGAATTGTCGTAAAAAAGAAGTGTATGTAGAAGACTTACCAGCTTTAATTTACATACAACATCGCATAACAGGAATTGAAATTGGACAAAAGTTCCATCACGTCGTTATTGATGAAGCGCAAGATTTCTCGCCATTCCAAGTATATGTATTAAAAGAAATTACACTAGGTAATTCTTTCACTATATTAGGTGATTTATCTCAAGCAATTTATGATTACCAAGGAATTGAAGACTGGGGTGCTTTTAAGGAAGTATTCCAAGAAACAGGTTATTATGAACTGACGAGAAGCTATCGTTCTACAAAAGAAATTATTGAATTTGCGAATGAAATAATAAAAAATGCAGAAATTCCTGTAGGACTCGCAACACCAGTTTTTCGTAGCGGTGAAGACGTGAAAGTAATTCGGGCAGAGGACCAATTTACTGAAGTTTTAAAGACATTACAGCATTTGCAAACTGAAGATGTGAAAACAATCGCGGTAATTGGAAGAACAGACGATGAATGCCGTGATATATATGAGAAGTTAACAAATGTAGGGTTGACTGTTAATGTCATTGAAGCAGATCAAAGCAAATATGAAGGTGGTATTTCGGTAGTACCTGTATATTTGGCGAAAGGATTAGAATTTGATGCCGTACTTCTAATCGACGTTGATGAGGAACATTACAAAAATACAAAACATGATGCGAAATTATTGTATGTCGGATGTACGAGATCGCTTCATGATTTATGGATTTTCTATAGCGGGGAAGTATCACCTTTAATTAAGGGATTAAAATAAATAAAAAAGAGGATTTTCTAGTAGTTCATGAAAATCCTCTTTTTATAGTTAAAAGGTATATGAATTAACGATCTAAGCTGTTTTTTAAATAATAAAATATCATATTCTCAAATTCTTTAATTTGCTCTTTTTCCCATAGACGAACAGCATCTACCGGATTTTGTGTATTCTTTAACCAATCTAGAATTAAGTCTAGTTGTTCTTGTATTTGCCATATTATTTGTTCTTTTATGTTCTCATCCCGAATTCTCTCAATTAATTGAATCATATATGGAAGTTTTTCTTTACATTCGTTTAAATCTCCGCAATAACCTGATGGAAATTCATGCGTACCAAACTCTAAGCTATTTATATAGTAAGAAACAAGATGTATCATTGCCTCTTGAGTATAAATCTTGGTGATGGAAGTGTTTCTTGTTCTGCTTCAAAATACGCAACTTGATTTGTAATTGAGTATAGAATAGAAGGCATTCCCATTCCAACAGCAACCTCTAATGCGTCTAGCAAAGGGAGGGTTTTCCCATCAATTTTTCTGTCCCATGATATGGCGTAGCAAGAATCATCGGCCCCATGTTTTTTTAACAGACGACCTATATCAATTGGACACGAATTAGGTTTAGGAATTTCAATCATATATTCTTCACGTAACGTAGTTCTGTAATTATGGCAAAGTCGACCTATCGCATCTTTACGTTTCTTAGTAGAAGAAAGCTCAAACATGATTCTACCTTGAAGTCGTTTAGTAAAAAATGATTTTACAATGATCTCTTCTAATTTTTTATCCATTATAAGTCTCCAATCTATTAATCATGTGTTGAAAATTTTAGTATTATTATATCATTACATATATTAAAAAAGGAGAGTAACTATGATTACAAAAGTAATAACAAAAAGAAATTGGAGAATCACGAAAAACATTGGAGAGATTAATGAAGCTTCACTTAAAGAAGAGGGATTTATTCATTGTTCATTATTAGACCAAGCTTTAAAAGTTGCTCAAAAACATTTCAATCATGAAAAAGATGTTTTATTACTTACAATAGATCCATCTCTTGTAAAAGCAGAAATAAAATATGAACTTGCTTCAAACGGTCAAGAATACCCGCATGTATATGGAGTAATTAATGTTGAGGCGATTGTAGAAGTTGTCCCATTTTCTAAAGAAAAAGGAGTGTTTATATTACCAGAGGTACATCGTTAAAAGTATTAATGGTATTTAAGTTTGTTAGTAAGCTGCAAGAAAATAAGAACACAAATTATATAGTTTGTGTTCTTATTTTCTGATTTTTATAAAAAAAAGATTGTTTTTGTCACAACTATACTGTACGATACATAGTATAAAACATATACTGTATGACATATAGTAATGCAAATGAGGTGGGTAAATGGATACTTTATTAAATTCATTAATTACTGAGCTAAGAAGAGGGACGTTGACATTAGCAGTTTTAAGCCAATTAAGAACACCGCAGTATGGTTATTCACTTGTCCAATTATTGGAGCAATCAGGAATCATGATAGATCAAAGTACTTTATATCCACTACTTCGCCGATTAGAAAAGCAGGAGCTAGTGACGAGTAGTTGGGATAAAACGGAGAGTAGACCTCGTAAGTATTATATTTTAAGTGAATATGGATTAGAGATATTTTTACAATTGAAAAAGGAGTGGATAAAGGATTCGAAAGAACTTTATAACTTATTAAAGGAGGAGGACGAGAATGAATTTAATTGAGGTTTATATTCAGGAGGTTGCGAAGAGATTACCTGAAAAAAATCGTGAAGATATTACACTAGAACTTCGGTCAACTATAGAGGATATGTTACCTGATGAATACAATGAGGAAGATGTAAAGAGTGTCCTTGAAAAATTGGGGAGCCCAGTTTCATTGGCTAATGGGTATTTGGATAGACCGATGCATTTAATTGGACCACGCTATTTTGATGTATATACGACGTTATTAAAAATGATTATACCAATTGCAGCTGTTATCGCACTCATTGCAATGATTGCAGAAAATTTTATAGGCTATACTGGTGATCAAGCAGTATTAAATGTTATTTTACAATTGATAGGTAAAGGCATTGGGGAAATTATCGAAGTAGGCCTCCATGTATTTTTCTGGTTGACACTTGTATTTGCTATTTTAGAAAGAACAGATAAAGACAAAGGTACCCAACCGTTGACGACAAGTTTAAAAAAATGGACTCCTGATGATTTGAAAAATATCTCGTATGTTCCAAAGAAAAAGTCAATCTCAAAGTTTGAAGTTTTTGGAGGTTTGATGTGGACAGCAATATGGGCGACATTTTATTTTTATGCAAATCACCTTGTTGGTGTATATGAAGGTACTGAAAATGGCCTGAAATTTGTAGTGCCAACGTTTAATCAAGATGTTTTACTTCAATACTGGCCAATCGTTGTGGTTATGATCGTTTTCGAAGTAGCTATATCTCTTTATAAGTTAGTACAGGGACAATGGACGACAAGATTGGCAATTGGAAATACAATTCTTCAAATAACCGGAACAATAGTATTCATTATAATTGTAGTAAATCCTCATTTATTTAACGAAGGATTCATTACGTATGTGGCAAATGTGTTTACGATTTCCCCAGAGGGATTTAAAACGTGGTTAGTTGGTGGTGGAATTATCATTTATACGTTGTCCGCTGCGATTAATATATTTGATGGTTTCCGAAAAGCTAGTATTCGTATGTGGAAATGAATCAGAAATTCCGATAATATGAAACCATTTAGAAGATAACCATTATGAAAGGAAGAAAACAATGATAAGGGAAGCAACAAAAAAAGATTTAGCATGTATTTTAGATATTTATAATGATGCGATAGTTTATACAACAGCTGTATATGCGTATAAACCTGTAACCCTTGAAAATAGAATAGATTGGTATGAACAAAAAAAGGCTGATGGCTATCCAATTTTCGTATACGAACTAGATAATAAAGTAGTAGGATTTGCGACATTCGGCCCATTTAGAGCGTGGCCTGCCTACAAATATTCAATTGAACATTCTGTGTATGTTGATAAGGAATATAGAAAAAATGGTATTGGGTCCTCTTTGATGGAAGAATTAATCACATTTGCAAAAGAAAGAGAATATATGACCTTAATTGCTGGAATTGATGCGGAAAATGAGAAAAGTATTGCCTTGCATCAAAATTATGGATTTGTTCATGCCGGAACAATACAAAAAGCTGGTTATAAGTTTAATAGATGGCTGGATTTAGCCTTTTATCAATTGGAGCTTAACGGGCCTGAGAATCCTATAGAAGAATAGAGATATTTATTACGGTACAAATAAATTTAAAAAGAAATTGTATATATTTCAAAAGATAGTATGAAGAAATCTCATGCTATCTTTTTATATTCACCAACATAATTAAACAAAAAAAGGTTTTTTACATTTTATATCGAATTTTCAGAGGTGATAAAACAATATAGAAATAGAGATGAATATATATGACAGGTGGATTGCCCACAGCTACAATAAATATTGGTATAATGGGAATGTTTAATGAACTCCCGTTTCTTTATGTAATTGGAGGAGAAGATTTACCCGAGCGAGTTCATAATATAGAGGTTGATGAAACTATTACAACAGCTTTGAAATACATATACAAAGAATATAGTGAAAGCATGCTAGGAGTGAGCGATTGAAACGAAACTTAAAGACTTCAACAATTATTATTCTAATTGTAACGATTATTGCTCTTGAAGTTGGAATTGCACTATACGATCACACTTTGTCATTAGATACAATTTACTTTGCAGCGATTCTTATTTGTATTGTATTGCTTTTTGGCACACGTGTTTCTGAAGAGAAAGAAAGTACATCGAAACAGAGACGAAGAAAAACGGCTCTTATATTTTGGCCATCTATTTTAATATTAATTACTAGTTTTGCAGTTATAAGTTATGTAAGAATAGGCTATGTCTCTGTACCTGGGATAATTGGTTTTTCGTGCTTTGTTACATATGGTGGATTTGTGTTCATTAGTATTTTAAAGAGACGAAATAAAAATTAAATGTAACTTACTAAGTTGAAAGGAAGCAATGTATATGAAACATATAGAGAACGGTACACGCACTGAAGGAGAATACATTAAAAATAAAGTAATTCAATATAATATGTCCATCTTAACAGATGAAGTAAAACAGCCGATGGAACAAGTAAGCTTTGTAGTGAAAGATGAGGAAGGGAAAATCTTTGGCGGCGTTACAGGAACGATGTATTTTTATCATCTTCATATCGATTTTTTATGGGTTGATGAATCGGTTCGTCATGATGGTTATGGAAGTCAACTGATACATAAAATCGAAGACATTGCGAAGGAAAAAGGATGTAGACTCATATTACTAGATTCATTTAGTTTCCAAGCACCAGAATTTTATAAAAAGCACGGCTACCGAGAGTATGGTGTCGTTGAAGATCACCCGAAAGGGCATAGTCAGCACTTTTTAGAAAAGAGATTATAATAATGTTATGTAAACTGTTTGACAGGAGAAAGAAAATGTACACGTATAAATTACAACATGAACAACCAATCTGTGCAGAGAAAATAAAGAAGCTTTATGATTCAGTCGGCTGGTGGCCGGAAAGAAAAGAAATTGATATTGAAAAAATGTTAAAGAATAGTATAGCAATTGGAGTATGGGAAGAAAATGAATTAATTGGATTTGCTAGAGTCGTTTCAGATGGTGTTTTTCGAGCGTACATAGAAGATGTTGTCGTACATGAAAGTGTAAGAAATAAAGGTATTGGAGAGAATATGCTTACAATATTACTGGAAGAGATATCTCATATTGATATTGTTAGTCTATTTTGCGGAGAGAAACTAATAAAGTTTTATGGTGAACAGCAATTTAAAGCGACGAAGCAAATTGTGATGCATCGTAATCAAATAGTGGAAGAATAAGAGGTGCCAGAAGAATGAATGCAACGAGAGAGTATTGTTTATCGAAAAGAAAAGCGACAGAAGATTCTCCGGATGGCTGGAGTGCAACATGTATGAGGCTCAATAATAAAATATTTGCGATAGTGAACCATGAAGAAGGTGAAAAAGCTGCAATTACATTAAAATGTGATCCAGAACTCGCATTAAGAATAAGAGAAGATTACCCAGAAACAATAATTCCTGGATATCATATGAACAAAAAGCATTGGAATACAGTGTACATACATAAAGATGTAGGACAAGAACAAATTAATAAGATGATAGATTGGTCGTATGATTTAGTACTGCAATCATTTTCAAAGAAAAAGCAGCAAGAGTTATTGGATTAATATGTATTAGGAGTGGATGTAATGAAAGACTCAATCAAAGATACGTATGATAAATTAGCGAGTACATATAAAGAAAATCTAGATTTGGCAAATCCATATAACAGTTATTATGAAAGACCAGCGATGATGGAGATTATTCCAAAGAAACTAGAAGGGAAGAGAATACTAGATGCTGGATGTGCAGCTGGATGGTATACTTCTCAATTCGTAGGAAGAGGAGCAAACGTTACAGCAATTGATGTAAGTTCTGAAATGGTAAAAGCCGCAAAGGAAAGTACAGGTGATAAAGCAACATTTCTTTGTCATGACCTTCAAGAAACATTACCATTTGAAGATAATTCTTTTGATATGATTGTAAGTTCGCTTACTCTTCATTACTTGCAAAATTGGAGTAATGTATTTCAAGAGTTTCATCGCGTCCTTAAACCAGGTGGTTTATTTGTGTATTCCGTTCATCACCCATTTATGGATTTTACAAAGTTTCCGTGTGAAGATTATTTTAAAACGCAATTGTTAGTAGATACTTGGCGGAAACCTAATATTACAATTGAAGTAAGTTTCTTTAGAAGGTCACTTCAAGATATTATAAATGAAACAACGAGTAATTTTGTATTAGAAGAGTTAGTCGAGCCGAAACCGATTGAAAAGATGAAGGAAGTAGATGAAAAATCATATTATTATTTAAACACTAACCCGCATTTCCTTATTATAAAAGCGAAGAATACAAAGTGAAACCGTATATAAATAGCTAGTAAAATGATTATATTTTACTAGCTATTTGCAGTTTTACATTATATATTAGGAGATTTTGAAATGAATACGAAACGAAATAGATTACTATATGCAATGTTTACTATAGTTGTTATTATTTTAGGCCTTAGTTCAAGAAAGTTTGCTTTTGCGTTACCTGATTTATTAAATGATTACTTAGGTGATGCTTTATGGGCGTTAATGATTTTCGTTGGATTCGGATTTTTGTTTCCTAAAATAGAAACGAAGAAATTAGCTTTTATTAGTTTGATATTTTGCTACGGGATTGAAATTAGTCAATTGTACCATGCGGAATGGATAGATAGCATTCGAGCAACGACTTTAGGTGGACTCGTATTAGGTTACGGATTTTTATGGAGTGATCTAGTTGCTTATACAATTGGTGTTGGGATTGGAATGTTTTGTGAGTTTATGCTACGGAAGAAATAAAAGATGTAAAAAGGGGTATTTATGAAAAAAATTATATTAATTGGTTCTGGTGGTTCAGGAAAATCCACATTAGCAAGGCAGTTAGGTAATAAGCTAAATATTAAGGTGCATCATCTTGATGCACTATTTTGGAAACCAAATTGGGAGGGTGTACCGAAAGAGGAGCAAAGAACGGTTCAAAATGAATTAGTTAAAGGGGAAAAGTGGATTATTGATGGGAATTATGGCGGGACAATGGACATAAGAATTAACGCAGCTGATACAATTATCTTTCTTGATATTCATAGAACAATTTGTGTTTATCGTGCTTTTAAAAGAATTGTGCAATATCGGAATAAAACAAGACCGGATATGGGGGCTGGATGTGAAGAAAGATTTGACTTGCAATTTTTCAAATGGATATGGGAATATCCTAAAACGAAACGACCTTCAATTTTAAAGAGGCTAAATCAATTGAGTAAGGATAAAGATGTTATTATTTTAAAATCTTCAAATGAAGTAAGACTATTTTTAGAGAAGCACGATACCATAAATAGTTAGATTATAAAAAGAAGTAACATGGGGGGATAGGATTGAATAGATTCATTGGCCCGGCTGACTCTAATATGGTGAAAATTCCAACAGGAAAAGTAGAATTAAGAGATGATCGAATAAAAAAAGAATGGCAAGTTCAAATAAAACCATTTCTTCTTGCAAAGTATGTTGTAACAGCGGAATTATATTACGCAATTACGAATCGTGCACTAAATGGTAATGAAAATGGTAATAAACCTGTTGTAAATATTTCATGGCATGATGCAATTGCTTTTTGTAATTTACTGTCTAAAATAGCAGGGTTTACAGAGTATTATTCTATACAAGATGATGGAAAAAAGGTTAGTTGTAACTTGCATTCAAATGGCTATCGATTACCGTCTGAGGCAGAGTGGCAATATGCATGTAAAGCAGGTACGACGGGATATACGTATGGGGAACTTCAGAAAATAGCGTGGTATAATGAAAATTCAAGTGGGCAAATTCATGACGTCGGTAAAAAAGAGCCGAATGCATGGGGACTTTATGATATGTTAGGGAACGTTTGGGAATGGTGCTATGATTTGTATGATGAAACAGTGTACGGGTCATACCGCATTTTTCGTGGTGGTAGTTGGGCTGAAGCAGCTAGAGGTTGCGGTGCCACTTGTCGCCGTCGTAGTCATCCTACGTTTCATATAGATGATCTCGGTTTTAGGCTTGCTAGGTCAATTTAGCAGGAAAATGATACATATAACACCGTAAAGAGTATGGAAAGTATCCATACTCTTTACAACATAGAAATTTTAAAATTTAAGGAGTGTTTTGAATGGCACGTGTTTTATTCATTAACGCTGGATCAGAAGGACATATAAATCCAACATTACATGTTGTAGAAGAACTGATTTCTCGCGGTGAAGAGGTAGTTTATTTTTCAATAGAGGCTTTCAGGGAGCGTATTGAGAAGACAGGTGCTACTGTACGAACGATTGATGATCAAAAATTTATACAAGCATTTCTTTCCGGTGGTCGGAATTATTTACAGGAAAGAATAAATGGTCTTTTACATACAGCAGATGTTATTATACCGAGTGTTCTAGAACAAATTGAAGGAGAACATTTTGATTATATTATTCATGATTCGATGTTTGGCTGTGGACGCTTAATTGCCCAAATTCTTAATCTTCCAGCCATAAATTCATGCACATCTTTTGCACAAGATGAAAAATCATTTAAACAAATGTTAGACCATCTTTCTAAAAATATCCCACTGGAATTTCAGGATAGAATACATAATGATTTTGAAAACTTAACTAATGGAATTACAGAAAAATATGGTGTTGATATAAACTCACCGTATGAAGTTTTCTGTAATCCAGCTTCACTTACTATTGTGTATACAATTAAGGAGTTCCAACCTTTTGGGGATACATTTAATGAAACATTCAAATTTGTGGGTCCATCTATCTCTACACAAGTGAAAAATGAAGGTTTTGATTACACTTCAATTGAAGAAAAAAGCCTGATTTACATTTCATTAGGTACTGTTTTTAATGAAGCGCTTGATTTTTATAAACTTTGTATGAAGGCGTTCGAGAATAGTAAGCATACAATTGTTATGTCTATTGGCAACAAAATGGAAATAAGTGATGTAGGTAATATCCCTAAAAACTTCATTGTGAAAAACTATGTACCACAAACTGAACTTCTCAAATATACGAAACTATTTATTACACACGGCGGTATGAACAGTACGCATGAAGGGATATATAACGGTGTTCCACTCGTTGTAATTCCGCAAAGTGCAGATCAGCCAGTAATCGCAAAGCAAGTGGAGAGTCTCGGGGCAGGAGTTAAATTGCAAATGCAAGGATTAACTGCGGATCAACTAAGTGAAAGTGTAGAAATAGTATTAAATAATCCGTCATGTAAAGAAGCTACTTTGAATTTGAAGGAGTCTCTCCGAAAATCAGGTGGGTATAAGCAAGCAGTTGATGAAATTTTTAAATTTACAGGCTGTTATTAAAACTATACATGTGAAAGGGTGTCTATATTAAATGATATAGACACTTTTATGTTATATGAAGCGAGGAATTGATGAAATGGAAAGAATGAAAATACTAGATGTAAATTTTGCTGACATGACAGCTACACCATTTTTTCAAGTGGAGGCGAAAAATAGAATTAGATTCGATATAGAATTATTTGAGGGTAATTTGAGAGGATTAAGAGGGATTTTGACTGAACTTTTTAAAAGTCCTGATGCAATTGATGTTTCATTTATTTCCGGTTACATAACATATGGTAAAAGTAAGAGAATAAATGAGAAAACAAAAATTGGAAGGTTCATGAAGATTAAGAATTGGGCAGAAACGAAAGTAGACGTTGATGATCTTGAAAGTACAATCATATTTACTACGATTAAAGGTGTACATGAAGATGAAGTATATAAGTATTGCAAGTATGTCGTTAATGGTGGTCAGCAAGCGTATATTTCTTTTTATAACGATACTTATTTATTGTATATAAGTACAGACGTTATTGACATTGTTTCACCAGATACAAGTTTAATAGAAAAGTTAAAACTTCAATACAGTGAAGAATATGATAAGTTTTATGAAACTATATTGACGGATTCGGAAATGTTTACAAGTGATAAGTAATTTCAAAGTATTGATAGAAAGATATATGGAAAATGGAGATGGCACGTTGTTTTAAAATAATGTGATCTCACATTGCCATGCGTTTTAAGTTAACGATGAAGGGTTTCAAGACGACTTGGTGCAATTCATCCATATATATACCTAAAATTTTTCATTACAAGTACTACAATTTCTATTGCTCACTTTTACTTTATAAATTTAGGATGTAGTTTTACGTGTTAGTAGTAATTTCACCGTTTCTGCACAACTTCTGCACACATTTAGGTGATTTCTATGTCATGATATATTCAGTAAGTGAAATATATCACAAGAAATGAAATGTTTCTTTACGACGGTGTATGCATATTTACGTATACACGAAATAAGGTTGACTCTTGTTATTCTTTTACATCAAAGCCCACATTACACTACGAAGTATAACAAGAAGGGGACAGGAACATGAATAATCGATTTTTAAAACAACTACAAAACTTGAAAATGAACAAAAAAAGTATAGGAGCTGTTGCATTAACAGCTGGAATTATCGGCACGACACTTATTCCTCAAAATGCATACGCGCACGGCTTTGTTGAAAAGCCTGGTAGCCGTTCCGCTTTATGTAGTCCAACTTATGGTGCTCTAAATGTAAACTGCGGAAGTGTTATGTATGAACCACAAAGTTTAGAAGCTCCAAAAGGATTCCCACAAGGTGGCCCAGTTGATGGGCAAATCGCTTCTGCAGGTGGCAAATTTGGCGGTATTTTAGATCAACAAGCAGCGGATCGTTGGTTTAAAAATACAATCACTGGTGGGGAAAATACATTTACTTGGAAGTATACAGCGCCTCACTTAACAAGCAAATGGCATTACTATATTACAAAAAAAGGATGGAATCCAAATAAAGCACTAACAAGAGCAGACTTTGAGCCGATTGGCACTGTACAACATGATGGTTCTGCAGCTTCAAATAATTTAACTCACAAAATCAATGTACCTACTGACCGTAGTGGATATCATGTGATTTTAGCAGTATGGGATGTAGCTGATACAGTAAATGCATTCTATAATGTAATTGATGTTAACCTCATCAACGATGTGAAACCAGACACAGAAGCTCCAAGTATTCCAAATGGACTTCAGACGCAAAAAGTAACAGCAAATAGTATAGAACTAACATGGAACACTTCTACGGATAATGTAGGGGTGAAAGGATATCAAGTTTTCCGTAACGGAGAGATGATTGACACTGTACTAGGCACTCATTTTATTAATAAACAATTAAAACCAAGTACAGAATACACTTATACTGTAAAAGCAATTGACGCGGCTGGCAATGTATCGAAAGAAAGTACAGCGCTTACAGTGAAAACGACAGTTGAGGCTCCTGATACAGAAGCACCAACACAACCAAAAGGATTACATAGCATGGGAACAACAGCGTCAAGTGTGGATCTAATGTGGAGTCCATCTGATGATAACGTTGGTGTAGACTATTACGATATTTATAGAGAAATAGAAGGAACAATGAAAAAAATTGCAACATCCAATACGACTTCTTATATGGATAAAAATTTACTCGCTAATACTACTTATAAATATGCAGTGAAAGCAGTGGATGTAGTTGGAAATGAATCCGTACAAAGTGATACGTTCACAATTACTACAAAAACTGAAAGCGCTTCATATGAAGCGTGGAATGCAAAGAAAGCATATAAAAAGGGAGATAGAGTTTTACACGAGGGAAAAGTGTATGAGGCAGTCCAGAATTATGAAGGACATGGGGATCCAAACTGGATTTTTGCTTTATCCTTATGGAAAACAGTGTAAGCTTTACCTTAAAATGAAATGAAAGATGATGGGCTTTGATACAAAAAAAGGAAGCTTGAGAATTAACTTTTCTGCTTATAAAAAAGACGACGTATTCAGCGTCGTCTTTTTGTATTAATCTAGAATATTCATCAAAGAGACTTTCAAACGAATACGCTACAGAAAGGTTACTATACGAATACATAATGTAGAATCATATAGTAACCTTTCTATTATGATAACACTTTCGTCATAAGAATATGTGGAATTCCATCTTCCATAAATAGGTCGGAAGAAGTTTGATAGCCTAATTTTTCATAAAACCCTTCAGCTTGTGTTTGACCGTGTAGTTTAACTTTATTTGCTTCTTTGTTACGAGCAATCTCTTCTAACTTTTGAATGATTACTTTGCCTAATCCGTATTTGCGATAGTCTTTTAAAATACAAATTCTTTCTAGTTTACCCATTCCGTCAACGAATCGTATACGGCCAGTTCCTACAGGAAGTTCATTATAATAAACTAATATATGTTTGCATGCCTCGCCAATTTGGTCATATGTATCGAATTCATCTTCAAGTGGGACACCTTGTTCTTTTACGAATACTTCTTTTCGAATGTGAAAGGCAGTTTCTAAATCTGTAAGTTCTGTTATAAGTTTGGATTGCAAATTGTTCAGCCCTTTCTAGTGTGATATGAATGTGTTTTCATAGTATATCATAATGTAATACTATAAAAGAAAAAACTGACTTGCAAAAGTCAGCCTTTAAAATGCTTAATATTCTTTTATACCGTTTTTTGTTCCGATGATCGCTTTGCTCGTCATATTGATAAATAATCCTGTTTCAACTACACCGGTAACCATCTTTAACTCTGTATGTGTATCATTTGGATTCAATATTTTGTTTGGAAAAATACAATCAATAATTAAATTGCCGTTATCAGTTATAAATGGTCCGCCATCTTTCATACGTAAACGTGTTTCGCATCCTAAAGATTGAATTCTCTTTTCAGTTTGCTTCCAAGAGAAGGGGATGATTTCAATAGGAAGTGGAAAGGTACCTAAATGTGAAACGAGTTTGGATTCATCTGCAATAATTATAAGCTTTTCAGAGGAGGTAGCGACAATTTTTTCGCGAAGTAATGCACCACCGCCACCTTTTATTAATTGTAAATCATTATTGATTTCATCTGCACCATCGATTGTAAGATCGAGTATGTCGATTTCATTTAAAGAGATTAAAGGAATAGCTAGTTGTTTAGCTAATACTTCAGTTTCTTTTGACGTTGGTACAGCTTGAATGGATAAACCTTCTTGCACACGTTCACCTAACTTTTGTATTGTCCAATATACAGTTGAACCCGTACCAAGTCCAACCTTCATTCCATCTTTTACAAAGCCAGCAGCATATTCACCGGCTAGCTGTTTTAAATTCATCCTTTTACTCCGCCGGACGTAGTCCAGCATCTAAACCGGAACTTTCAACTGTAAGTATTGGGCGCACAGTAATATCTTTATGTACACGCATTTGGCACGATAATCGTAAGTGGTCTTCAATTCCTTTTTCCGTAATAGCTTGTTTTTCATCATTTGTAGCTTCACAAAAATCACCTGCAATGACTTCAACTCTACAAGTTGTACATCTTGCTTTACCACCGCAACGATGAAGAATGTGTACACCGTTATCTTCAAGTGCTAATACTAATTTTGTCCCTTCTTCAACATCAAAAGTTCCGGTACCTTCAACTGTTAATTTTGGCAAATTGATTCCTCCTCATGTAAAATGCTATATAACATATTTATGACCCGTATTCATGAACATAAACATAAAATTAATTATAAGCCCCGTAACTTTTTTCTTTGTTCAATCGTTTAATAAGTAAGCGCTGAAAAGGAGTGGTTATTTTGTGCACAAAAGTAACTCCAGTTTTAAAGGATCATATCGATATGAATCATTCAAATATAAATTTTTTAATTGAACATTATGCAGAGGTAAAAAGATACTGTACGTTTTTGACAAAAAACAAATGGGATGGGGAAGACCTTGCCCAAGAAGCAATTTGCAAAGTTCTTCAAAAGTATAGTGAGAAGGAAATTTGTATAACGCTTCTGTATAAAATTGCTCGAAATCAATGGTTAGATCAAATGAAATCAAAATCCGTTCAAGAAAAGTTAGAACAGCAAAATACATTTGAAGAACCACATGGGAAAATTGCAGATTTGCATGAAATGGTAGGGAAAGTATTGTCTTCGTTAAATGTGCAACAATCTGTAATTTTATTATTGAAGGATGTTTTTCAGTATAGTATCGCGGATATTGCTAAAGTATGTTCGGTATCAGAAGGTGCAGTGAAAGCATCATTATTTAGGAGTAGAAATAGGCTGAAAACTGTAAGTGAAGAAGGCATTGAAATAGTGGAGTACACGGATGATATTGAAATCGTTGTAACTTCTATTCGTGAAGAAAGACCTGAATTGTTGACGAAACTGCTCCCAACAATAGACTTTACTAAGTTACCATCAATACAACCGGTGTTATTATTCAGTATGAAAAAACCTTCTTCTTACAGTTGTATGCTTAGTGCGGCATAAAATAGATGGAGGGATTTAATATGAATACAATTCCTTACGTAGTAGAACAAACGAAATTAGGAGAACGCTCCTATGATATATATTCAAGATTATTAAAAGACCGAATTATTATGATTGGTTCAGAAATTAACGATCAAGTTGCAAGCAGTGTAGTAGCACAATTATTATTTTTAGAAGCGGAAGATGCAGGAAAAGATATATTCCTGTATATCAATAGTCCAGGCGGTTCAACGACAGCGGGATTTGCAATATTAGATACGATGAACCTTATTAAACCAGATGTGCAAACACTTTGTATGGGCTTTGCGGCATCATTTGGTGCGCTTTTACTATTAGCTGGCGCAAAGGGAAAAAGATTTGCGCTACCTAACAGTGAAATCATGATTCATCAACCGCTCGGCGGTGTAAAAGGGCAAGCAACAGAGATTGAAATTACAGCAAAAAGAATATTAAAGTTAAAACATGATATTAACAAAATCATATCTGATCGAACAGGGCAACCAGTAGAAAAGGTAGCTCATGATACAGAAAGAGATTATTTTATGACGGCAGTAGAAGCGAAGGAATATGGAATTGTTGATGCAGTTATTGAGAAAAAATAACATGAAACAGGCTAGAGAATATGATAAATTCCCTAGCCTGTTTTTGTCATTCTTTTACCCATTCATCAACTAAAGCTTGATTTTTTTTAATCCATTTTCGCGCGGCTTCTTCCGGATCTTTCGTTTTATTTAGCATGACCATTAAAGTACCTAGTTGTTCATCGTTCATTTTCCATTGATCAAAGTATTTCACAATATCCGGATGATCTTTTTCGAAACCTTTGCGAACGGAGTAATAAATGTCATCTTTTTCACCATATACTTTCTTAGGATCTTTTAAATATTTTAAGTCAAATTCTGAAAAGCCCCAATGCGGATTCCAAAGCGTAACAGCGATTGGTTTCTTTTTCGTATATGCCTTCTTGAGTTCGCTCATCATCGCAGCTTCTGAAGATTGGACAAGTTTTAATTTTATATCATATGCCTTCATTGCTTTATTCGTTAAATTCATTAGGCTACTACCAGGTTCAATCCCAACAATTTTATTATCTAGCTCATCTTTATGTGCATTTAAATCTTCAATACTGTTAACGTTTTTCACATAAGAAGGGACGACTAAACCAAGCCCGGTACCTTCATACCATTTTGATTTTAAGACGAAGTCATCTTTGTAACGGGCATTTAATGGTTTATCCGTAACAGGAAGCCATACTTCTAGATTCGCATCAACATCACCACGTGCGACGCCAGTCCATATCGCAGCTTTTTCTAAATACATGAGTTCAACTTTATAGCCTTTTTCTTCTAATAAAACTTTCCACATATTTGCGGTTGCGATATTTTCTTTCCAACTTGTTACACCAAGTTTAATTTTTCCTTTCGAATTTGCATTTGTTGCATTACAAGAAGTGAAAATCATACTAATAAATAGTAACAGACTTATAATCCATATTTTTTTTCGCATTCAAAACCTCCTGTGAAGCTTTTGCTTTTCATAAATTAATCTATAAGTGAACCTTCTTATTATGAACGGAAACAAGAATTTTTAAAGAAATCTTATATATGTCATTTTTATGTAATATTTCTCTGTAAAATCGCAACACTATGTAAATAGATGGGTAGAAAAGGAGTAGTGACATGGATAATACAAAGGTACGTGTTGAAAATGTAACAAAAGTTTTTGGGAAACATCCGCAACGAGCGCTTACCTTATTAAAAGAAGGAAAAAGCAAATCGGAAATTTTAAAGGAGACAGGAATGAACGTTGGTGTGAAAAAGGCAACGTTTGAAGTATACACTGGAGAAATTTTCGTTATTATGGGTTTGTCTGGTAGTGGGAAATCTACATTGGTTCGAATGCTAAATCAATTAATTAAACCGACAGCGGGGCATATATACATAGATGGTGAAGATATCGCGACGATGGGAAAAGAAGAGTTGCGAAGAGTAAGAAGAACGAAGATGAGCATGGTGTTTCAAAAGTTCGCTTTATTTCCGCACCGTACAGTGATACAAAACGTTGCGTACGGGTTAGAAATTCAAGGAGTTCCAGTAGAGGAAAGAGAAAATAAGGCGTTAGAATCGCTACAGTTAGTAGGGCTAGATCATCATAAAGATAATTACCCAAGCCAACTTAGTGGTGGTATGCAGCAGCGTGTTGGAATCGCAAGGGCACTAACGAATAATCCAGATGTATTACTAATGGACGAGTCATTTAGTGCATTAGATCCACTAATTCGAAAAGAAATGCAAGATGAATTGTTAGAGTTACAAGATAAAATGGAAAAAACAATTATATTTATTACACATGATTTAGATGAAGCTCTTCGAATTGGTGATCGTATCGCATTAATGAAAGATGGAGAAATTGTCCAAATTGGAACACCGGAAGAAATTATGATGAGTCCTGCCAATGAATTTGTAGAGAAATTCGTGGCGGACGTGAATTTAGGAAAAGTAATTACGGCGGAATCTATATTGAAACGACCGGAGACTTTATTAATTGATCGTGGACCACGTGTAGCACTTCAAATTATGAGGAATGCAGGTGTTTCTACGGTATATGTTGTAAACAAAAAGTATGAATTTCTAGGTATATTAACTGCGGATGATGCAAGTAAAGCGGTACAAAAACAATGGCCAATTGCTGATTTATTACTTAACGATATCCCGCACGTGTATTTAGATACATTACTGGAAGAAACGTATGCAAAAATGGCGGAGATGAAATATCCATTACCGGTAATTGATGAAAAGAAAAGGTTAAGAGGAATTATTAAACGTGAAAGTGTCATTCAAGCTCTTGCAGGAAACATCGAGGAAGAGGTGAAAGACGATGAATAATATTCCGCGCATTCCATTAGGCGAATGGGTTGATTCATTTGTTGCAAGTTTATATGAGCACTTTGAAGGCTTGTTCCGAGGATTCTCCTATATTATCGGTGGATTCGTTGATTTACTCACTAATTTTTTAACAATAATACCAGCCATAGTGATGATTATCATCTTATGTTTCCTCATTTGGTACACAACGAGGAAATTATCTTTAGTCATTTTTACGCTCATCGGATTATTATTTATTTTAAATATTAACTACTGGGCACAAACGATGCAAACATTAGCGCTCGTACTTACGTCAGTTATTATTTCAATTATTATCGGAATTCCCATTGGCATTTTAGCATCTCAAAATGAACGTTTCTCAAAATTTTTAAAGCCGACATTAGATTTTATGCAAACAATGCCGGCATTCGTCTATCTCATTCCCGCGATAACATTTTTTGGAGTAGGCGTCGTACCAGGCATTATTGCTTCCGTTATTTTTGCTATGCCACCGACAATCAGATTTACAGACTTAGGAATTAGACAAGTTCCAGAAGATTTAATTGAAGCTGCGAATGCATTTGGCTCTACCGCATCACAAAAATTATTTAAAGTACAATTACCGCTCGCAACCGGAACGATCATGGCTGGCGTGAATCAAAGTATTATGCTTTCGTTATCAATGGTTGTAACAGCTTCACTTGTAGGAGCGCCAGGACTTGGCGTCGATGTGTATCGCTCTGTAACACAAGTAAATATCGGAATGGGATTTGAAGCTGGACTAGCTATCGTCGTGATTGCGATTATATTAGATCGAATTACGCAAGGGTTTTATACAAAAAGAAAATAATTCAAAAAACACACTTTATACTACAAAGTGTGTTTTTTGAATTCGAATTACATCCGAACAATAACAGAACCTCCAGCTGGTGCACAAACTTGGTTTTGCTGTTGTTCCATTGATTTAATTAAATGATTATTTTCTTCGATTAATGAGATTAATTTAGCTAATTGGCTTTCAAGGCTTGCGATGCGCTGCATCATGTATTGCGAATCATAATGCAGTGTATTCCTTACTGGATGGGGGGAGTAAGCATATTGTTGATTTATAATTGGATTCCAATGAGGATACATTTGAATCGTTCCTCCTTCAATAAATTACTGATCTTTCTTATAGTAAATGCCTATGTATATGTAATGGTGACTTGAAAATTCTTTCAAACGAAGAGGATTATGTAGGGGGAATGGAAAAGTAATAAAGTACATTTTTTGGAAATTTTTAAGCGGAATAGTAAATATATTAGGAAACAGCAACGTTCATGTAAATAGATATTATATAGGGAGAAATGATGAGAGGAGATGCAATTTTGTCTAAACATAAAAAAAGAAATGATGCTATGACAATTGGTGTCGCTATAGGTGTTGTAATCGGTGTAATTCCTGGTGTATTTACTGATAATATAGCAATCGGAATAGCGATTGGGATTGCAGTTGGAATGGGGATTACGCTTTTGAAGAAATAATGAGTTGTAAATTATTTTAATGTGAAAATTCTCATTTAAAGAGATTGAATTTTCGGAATATAAAACCTATTTCTCCTTTTTTTATGATATTATATATGCAAAGGATGGTGATGAATATGCCAATAAACAATCAAGCAGAACAAAACTGCTTCATTTGTGAAAAACATAAAGGGAATATTACAGTTCCGGGTGGAGCTATTTACGAAGATGAACTCGTTTACGTTGGACATGTCCATTGGGATGCAGAAGAAACATATCTTGGTTATGTAATGATAGATATAAAAAGACATGTACCTGGTCTCGCTGAATTAACTGAAAATGAGGCGAAAGCATTCGGACTTATAACAAGTAGAATAAGTAAAGCGTTAAAAGAAAGCGAAGGTGCAGAACATATTTACACTTTCGTTTCAGGAAATGGTGTACCGCATATGCATATGCACATTATACCGCGTTATCCAAATACACCAAAAGAGTTTTGGTCACCGACTGAAGTAGCAAATTGGACTGGTGCACCACATGGAGATTCAGAGAAAATTAAAAAACTATGCGAAAGAATACGAAAGTATATGGTAAATGAGTATGCATACAACAAATAATACACAATATTCATGGGTTGGAAGTAGAGAAATGTGTTTAGATGAAGTTTCGGTAAAGCAATATGGTGATATCGTACTTGGTAAATACGGCGGAAATATAAGTGCCGGAGCAAAAAAGAATGAAGACGGTGCGTTAGTTTGGTCAAATGATGATTGGGAATTTTCAGCTATTTTAGACGGGCATAATAGCGCAGAAAGTGTTGGTTTAGTAGTACATACAATCGAAAAAGAATATAAAAATATAAAGATAATGATGAATGAACCAATTGAAACAGTATTTCGATCAGTTGAAAATCATATACTTACAATTTTTCAATCTTCCTCATTTAAAGAAAACTGTAAAAGAGTAAAAGGTGAAACTGCTTGCTTAATATGCGTAAGAAAAGAAAATTACATATGGTGGCTTTCCATAGGTGATTGCTTAGTTTATGTATTTCATGATGAATTACATAAATTAGGACAATATACATTGAATCAACGCCACTTTTACGAATGGATTGGAAATGTAAACACATTTGATTTACCCGTTCCTTGCTATTCGTCAGGAATTCTTGAGCTACGTACTGGAAAGAATCGAATTGTAATGGTGACAGATGGGGTATTAGAATGCGGGGAAAGACACTATGAAACACCATTAAATCTATATAATGATATGAATAGAAATAATATAAAACTTGAAGAAAGTGTTCATCATGTATTAGAGCACGTTGATCATCAATTCGGACGAGATAGTGCGACAATTATTAGTTGGGATTATGAAAATGATGCATATGCTACGTATCCGAGTGATCAGCCGGAGAAAATTAAAGTTAAAAAATAAAAAGGAGAGGGTTTTCTGTCAGTTACAAAAATATCCTTATTAATTTTATGGGTGCTATCTTTATTGGTTTTTGAAAGAATAGCGAGAAGACAGTTAAATATACCGAAACAAAAAGGATGGAATAACCAATATGTGAATGATACACATAAATGGGGAAATAGAATTATTATTTCCTCTTATATAGTTGTTATTGCTATAAGCACTTTTCTTCCAAATCGTATATTTATGGGCTATGTACCTCTTTTGTTTTTTATTACGTTATATGGATTTCAATCATATATGGAGTGGAAGTATGATAAGGAATCGCGTGAGTTTTTGATTTCATTATTAGGAGTTGTAGCATTAATAATAACAGGGTTCATACTATATTTCTTTCTTTAATATAGTATGAATTTAAAGGAAGAGGGAGAGAAGAAATGAAAAACCCTTTCTTACGTGCAGAATCGATCATTTTTAATGAAGATCATTCAAGAATACTCGTTCAATAACCGTTAATATAGTCCACTTTATTTTAAACAATTCAATGAAGTAATAGGAGGAATGATATTGAGAACCTATACATTTTGGATTATAATTTTTGTTTTTTGTATAGCGGGTTACTTTTTGGATCGATTTTTAAGAAAAAAATTGAATATGCGAAAGAGCGGGTTTTGGGGATATAATAAATATGTAAATAGCTTACATAAAAAATTGGAAATTGGACTGCTTTTTGTTTATTTAATAATTAGTTTTATTTACATCTTTAAATTCGAAAGCACTAATATTTGGTTTATCATTTTCACTTATTTAGGGGTTACGTGGATCCTAAGGACATGGATGGAATGGAAGTATGATAGAGAATCGAAAGAATATATTTTTTCGATAATTGGATTATTTGCATTTATTTTTATGACTTCGATGCTATTTTACTTCGTTCCACCTGCTGCATAATAAAATGATTATTGATGGTACAAATAATGAGATAACTAATTAATAAGAAACCATTCATCTATACATGAATGGTTTCTTATTATGTGTACGAAGTTCGGTCTTCGCAATTTAATCATTTATTTTAGCCAATATGGATTTAATGAAATTTGTTTTATCCTCTGCATATTTATGCTTATCATTTGGATTAGCTTTTGAAAGTTGAATCTTTAACTGTTCATACTGCATACGAGAGGTTTTATTGTCTATTAAGTAATCTCTGAATTTTAATTGTTCCATTAAATATTTATTCCCTTGTTCATACATATGAATTTGATGAGTTCTTGGCTCACCTTTATTGAAATAATACCTTTCGGGTAATACATTTTTTCTATATTTATAATTTAATTGTTCTAGGTTTGTAATACATCTTAGACCACTTTTGAAACCTCTTAATTCAATCGCAATATCAATAATAGGTTTTGCGCTTAAATGTGGGATGGAAGTACTTCCAATATGGTGTATCGCTAAAATATATGTTCCAATTTGTTCCTCAATTAATTGTTTTTCTTTTGAAAACTCAAGTTCCCACTCTTCGGACCACGGAACTAAAAACACTTTACCATAGGGTAAACCTAGCATTTAATTAGCACCCCTTACATATTTTTTCAATAAATTTACTTACATTTTCTTGAAGATCCGCAAAACAAGAAACTCCCACAATCTCCAAGGAAGAATCTTCTTCGCAAAAATCATAAATTTTACACCTTTTCCAATTGGATATCGTAAATTAGTACGCTTTGCTTCAGCAATTTCTACGATTTTATTGGCAACATCTATCGGATTACCAAGTGTATCGTTGCCATTGTTTATGTGCTTTTGTATTTTATCCATATATTCTTTGTAAGGAGAGGTTGTATCAGATTGGTTTTCAGCTAATTGTTTACCAACTTCCCATATGTTTGTGTTATAAGAACCTGGTTCAATTAAAGCAACATCTACTCCGAACGGTTTTACTTCTAAGCGAAGGGATTCACTCCAGCCTTCTAATGCATACTTTGAAGAAACGTAAGGGGATAAACCAGGGAATCCTACTTGCCCGCTAATACTGCTTATATTAATGATTTTTCCGCTTTTCTGCTTTCTCATATATGGTAAGACAAGTTGCGTGATGGATATAGCTCCAAAAAGATTTGTTTCAAATTGTTTTCGGTATTCCTCCACTGGGATTTCTTCGATAAAGCCCCCATTTGCATATCCTGCATTATTTATGAGAATGTCTATTCTGTTTATTTCGTTTAAAAATAATTGGAAGTTATGTATAGAACCTTGATCTGTTACATCTAATTGTTGAACTTTTATATTTTGTTGTAAGTGGAGTTTAGTAGCTTGAGATATTAAGTCTACTTGTTTTTCAAGATTTCGCATTGTAGCAATGACAAAATAGTCTTTTTTCGCAAGTTCAAGTGTCGTTAAAAGTCCGAATCCACTTGATGCCCCTGTAATAATCGCGATTTTTTTATTCATTGTTCGCTCGCTTTCTTTTTCTTTTATCATAACGAGTTATGGGAATAAAATCTATTTATTGTATAAAGATATTTGTTATAATTGAAAATAATTATCAATTAAATTTTAGTTTTATATAAAAGGAGTGTGGATTTCATGAAGACTAACGGTTTTCATGATATTTTTCATAAATACTTTCATGGTTTACAAGTTGTAGAGGAAAAACATATGAATATGCCCAAAACAATAGGTATGGGTGAAATACGAAGATGGACTTCATTTTCAGGTATGGAAATTGTGTTATCAAATTATCAATTTCATAATAACCATCGCATTCAGTTTGCATCGGACGCAGCAATGGTGGAGCTTAATTTTTGTTTACAAGGGTTCGGAGAAGTGCAAGTTGGTCATTCTTCGTATGAATTAATGACTGGAAATAGCTATTTATATTTTATGAATGATTTTGATGTAGTATTTGAATATGAAAAAGAAACGCCTCTATATTCATTAGCGATTGGGATTCCTGTACAATTGTTTAATCATTTCATGATGAATAATGCTATTGAAAAAAGTCTTGATTTTCATTCTATATTAGGAAATCAATCTTTTAAAAAGTTTCAAAATCCAATTGATTCTATAACATCTAGTCTTATTAAGAGAATGATAGAGCATCCCCAAAAGGATCGTATTAATCAACTAGAAATAGAAAGTAAAGCGCTCGAATTGCTTTCTATACATTTTGGGAGAGTGTTGCTTAATGATGGTGACGCAAATAAAAGGAGTCAATTATCAAAAAAGGATTTGAATAAAATAAAACAAGCCGAAGAAATTTTACTTCAACGAATGGAATCACCCCCATCATTATTAGAATTGGCTAAAATAGTAGGATTAAATGATTATAAATTAAAAATTGGGTTTAAAGAATTATTTGGGACGTCCACATTTGCATATTTACGAGAAAAACGTATGGAACATGCGATAGATTTACTGCGTTCGGGAAATAGTAATGTGACCGAAACGGCATTTGCAGTTGGATACAATAATGTCAGTCATTTTTCAGAGTTATTTCGTAAAAAGTATGGAATGAATCCATCAGAACTTTTACGTATTTATTAACGTAAAACAGGAATAATCCGCTATACCGTAAATTCCTCCGTCATTTGGTAGTTGCTTTTTGTAATGGTCATTATAATTACAAACAACATCCAATTGGAAATAACTTTTTATGGAGGAATTTAAATGAAAGAGCGGAATGAAAGTCATTTTTGGCTATTTGTATTAACAGGGATGTTTCTTATTATAACAACGACTGGATTTGCTCGTATGGCATATGGAATTATATTGCCATTTATGCAGGAAGGACTCCGCTTGTCCACAGCTCAATCAGGTATGCTAGGAACGATACTCTTTTTAGGCTATTTATTAACAGTCGGAACATCTGGAATACTCACCATTCGTTTTGGAGCAAAATCAGTTTTATTAATAGGGAGTTGGCTCGTCGTTATAAGTTTAATAGGATTAGCATTTGTTTCCTCATTTTGGGTAGCTTCTATTTGTTTGTTATGTGCTGGGGCTGGTAGTGCCCTTGTATATACACCACTTATGTCAATGACAGTAGGATGGTTTCCAGACAAAAGAGGAATTGTAATGGGCCTGTTATTAAGTGGTGCTGGCATAGGTATGTTATTTAGTGGAATAATTGTTCCTTATGTAGTACGTACACTCCCAGAGTATAGTTGGCGTGGTGCGTGGTTTTTGTTTGGAGTTATTACATGTATCGTTGTATTCGTCGCTTCAATTGTTTTGAAAAACCCAGAGGTTACTAGAGCTGAGGAAAAAAGGATTAATAAATCGTTTTTATGGAAAACGAAAGCGCTATATATCATTGCATGGATGTATTTTATTGTTGGTGTTGTATATTTGATTCCAAATCTATATCAAACTAGTTTTATGATTGATAGTGGTATTTCGGCATCAATTTCGGGAACTGTTTATGCGATTGCTGGTATGTTTTCAATTGTAGGAGCTCCTGTCTGGGGAGTGATTTCGGATCGGATTGGTATACAGAAGACGTTATGTGTTGCACTTTTATTAGCTGTAATAGGTGATATGATTCCAATTATATCTGAAAGTATAACTGGCTTTATCATATCGGCAATTATTTGGGGTTCTAGCCTCGGAGGTATCCTTTTATTAATTCAAGTCGCGGCATCAAAGCAAGTATCTCTCAAATATGTTTCAATGGCAATTAGTTTTATATCCGTTTTCTATGCAGTTGGTCAAATGATCGGACCAGGACTTGCGGGGTGGATTATTGGGGTAATTGGTTATACAGCAGCGTATGGATTAGGTGCTTTCGGTTTCTTTATGTGCATATGTATGGGATTGAGACTAAAAAGAGGGGATCTTGCAAACTCAGCGTATATAGAGAAGTGAGTATTGTCTTGAAATGAATCTTTTTAACGGGGGGAAGTAAAGTGTTCCATGTTAAAGACGTATTAGCAGATCAGTTATTAGCAAATGCGAATGATCCCAGTTGGTATATTCCATTTTCAGATGCAGTTAAGGATTTATCTGAGAGAGAAGCTTTCTGGAAACCGAATGAAGAGTGTAATAGTATAGCTGAAATTGTACAACATTTACTTTATTGGAATACGACGTGGCAAACTAGGTACAAAGAATCAAATGTTAATGCCGTGCCCGCTATTGGTGATAATAACAAAAGTTTTATGCTATCTGATAATCAAACATTTGAAGAGTTAAGAGAAAAACTATTAGAGAAACTGTTACAATGGCAAAATCTTATAAATGAAGATAAGGTTGAAAGTGATGTAGTTGGATTTCCTGTATGTGCGAAGTGGTGGGAAGTATTAGCTAATGTAACGACTCATAACGCGTATCACATTGGTCAAATTATTTACATTCGGAAATTACAGAAGAGTTTTGATAATGAATAAGATAATAATTCTCAAATTAGGTGAACAAAAGTGGACAAAACGAGACAGATGTCTCATTTTGTCCACTTTTTTATTATGAAAGAAAAGAGAAAACCTATTAAATCAGGGATTAGAATTTGGCACAGTACTTGCAATATAAAAGATGAACAAGAAAATAGGAGGGCTGAACATGTTAAAAACAACTGAAAGTAAAGGGAATGAAATTACGAAAGAACAAGCTCGTTGGATGTATGAAAAAATGTTAGAGATTCGTAAGTTTGAAGACAAGGTGCATGAATTGTTCGCGCAAGGCGTTTTGCCAGGTTTCGTTCATCTATACGCTGGTGAAGAAGCGGTAGCAGTTGGTGTATGTGCCCACTTAACAGATAGTGACAGTATTACAAGTACGCATAGAGGTCACGGCCATTGTATCGCAAAAGGTTGTGATTTAAATGGCATGATGGCTGAACTTTTTGGGAAAGCGACAGGGTTATGTAAAGGTAAAGGTGGTTCAATGCATATTGCCGATTTAGATAAAGGAATGCTTGGTGCAAATGGGATTGTAGGCGGAGGTTTTCCACTTGCTTGCGGTTCAGCATTAACAGCTAAATATAAAGGAACGAAAGATGTGAGTGTTTGCTTCTTCGGCGACGGAGCAAATAATGAAGGGACATTTCACGAAGGGGTTAATTTAGCAGCGATTTGGAAGTTACCAGTTATTTTTATCGCAGAAAATAACGGCTACGGTGAAGCAACAACATTTGAATATGCGTCAAGTTGTGATTCCATTGCAGATCGAGCGAAAGCTTACAATATTCCAGGTGTTCAAGTGGATGGAAAAGATTTACTTGCAGTGTATAAAGCGGCGGAAGAAGCAGTAGAACGTGCGCGTAATGGCGGTGGCCCAACAATAATTGAATGTATGACATATCGTAATTACGGTCATTTCGAAGGTGAAGCGCAAACATATAAAACTTCAGAAGAAAAAGAAGAACATTTAAATGAAAAAGATGCGATTGTGAATTTCCGTAAGCATTTAATTCATGAAGCTTTATTAACGGAATCTGAACTTGTGGATATGGAAAAGGCAGTAGATGAAGCAGTGCAAAGATCGATTGAATTTAGTGAAAATAGTCCATATCCAGAGGATGAAGAATTATTAAAAGATGTATACGTTTCTTACAAATAAGAGGAGGGTGAAAAATAATGACTAGAACAGTAAGTATGTCAACTGCAATCAATGAAGCGATGAAAATATCAATGCGTCGTGATGAAAACGTAATTTTAATCGGAGAAGATGTTGCAGGCGGTGCACAAGTGGATCACTTGCAAGATGATGAAGCATGGGGCGGTGTACTCGGTGTTACGAAAGGACTTGTACAAGAATTTGGCCGAAATCGTATTTTAGATACTCCAATTTCAGAAGCGGGTTATATGGGAGCGGCGATGGCAGCTGCGGCAACAGGTTTACGTCCGATAGCTGAATTAATGTTTAATGATTTTATCGGAAGTTGTCTTGATCAAGTATTAAACCAAGGTGCAAAGTTCCGCTATATGTTCGGTGGTAAAGCGAAAGTGCCAGTTACAGTACGTACGATGCACGGTGCTGGATTTAGCGCAGCGGCACAGCATTCACAAAG
This sequence comes from Bacillus sp. RC252, assembly GCF_044909215.1. NCBI lineage: Bacteria > Bacillati > Bacillota > Bacilli > Caryophanales > Bacillaceae > Bacillus > Bacillus sp. RC252. The sequence goes on from NZ_JBIYDV010000020.1 coordinate 84,092, forward strand.
TTTATATGCGTTATTTACGAGCATTCCAGGTATAAAAGTTGTCGTTCCTTCCACTCCTTATGACGCAAAAGGCTTATTATTAGCGGCAATTGAAGATGACGACCCAGTAATCTTCTTTGAAGATAAAACACTTTACAATATGAAAGGCGAAGTACCAGAAGGGTACTATACAATTCCTTTAGGAAAAGCAGATATTAAACGTGAAGGTTCTGATGTAACAATCGTTGCAATTGGAAAACAAGTTCATACAGCGCTCGCTGCTGCTGAGCAATTAGCGAAAAAAGGACTTGAAGTAGAAGTAATCGATCCGCGTTCTTTATCACCGCTGGATGAAGATACGATTTTAGCATCTGTTGAAAAAACGAATCGCCTGATTGTTATTGACGAAGCAAATCCAAGATGTAGTATCGCAACAGATATTGCGGCAATTGTAGCGGATAAAGGATTCGATTTGTTAGATGCACCTATTAAACGAATTACAGCACCACATACACCAGTTCCGTTTTCGCCACCACTTGAAAAGTTATATTTACCAACGCCGGAGAAAGTAATTGAAACTGTATCAGAAATGATCGGAGACCAATCTTTATTACATGTGTAATGAAACGATGAGAAGGGAGAGAGAAACATGGCTGTAGAAGTTGTAATGCCGAAGTTAGGTATGGCGATGAAAGAAGGTATTATTACGAGCTGGAATATTAAAGCAGGTGATAATGTAGAAAAAGGTGAACTAATTGCTAGTATTAACTCGGAAAAAATCGAAACTGAAATAGAAGCACCAGCTGATGGAACTGTTCTTGATATAGCTGTAAGTGAAGATGAGGGAGTGCCGCCAGGTACTGTAATTTGCTACATCGGTAAACCGAACGAAAAAGTAGAAGCTCATGAAAACATACATGTTGTAGAAGAAAAAGCATCTAATCCAGAACCTAAAAAGGTACAACATCCAGAACCATATGCGATAGATGTGACGAAGCAAAGAGTTAAAATATCTCCAGTAGCAAAGAAAATTGCAAAAACTGAAAATCTCGATATTAGATCATTAATTGGTACAGGACCTGGCGGAAGAATTACAAAGGTAGATGTATTAAAGGCGCTTGAAGAAAGAGTAGCAATTCCAGAAGTACTTGAACAAGAAGAAAGTAAAGTCATTCCTATTACTGGTATGCGAAAAGCAATTGCGAACCGTATGCATGCAAGCCTACAAAATAGTGCGCAATTAACATTAACGATGAAAGTAAATGTTACAGATTTAGTTGCTTTACATAAAGAAATAGCGGAAGTTGTACAAAAACGATACGATAACAAACTAACTATTACTGATTTCGTTTCTCGTGCTGTTGTATTAGCGCTTAGAGAGCATAAAGAAATGAACAGCGCGTATATAAATGATGCCATTCATCAATTTGAACATGTTCATTTAGGTATGGCGGTCGCGTTAGAAAAAGGATTAGTCGTTCCAGCTATTCGCTTTGCTAATAATCTATCTTTAGTAGAGTTATCTAAAGAGATTAAAAATGTGGCACAAAAGGCACGAGCAGGCAGTTTAAGTAGTGATGATATGCAAGGGACAACATTTACAATTAGTAATTTAGGTAGCTTCGGTATTGAATATTTTACGCCAGTATTAAATACACCTGAAACTGGTATTTTAGGTGTAGGTGCAATTGAACATGTTCCTGTATATAAAGGGAAAAAATTAAGAAAAGGAAGTATGTTACCTTTAAGTTTAACATTTGATCATCGTGTACTAGACGGTGCACCAGCAGCTGCATTTTTACGCACAATTAAACGTTATTTAGAAGAGCCTGTAACAATTCTTTTATAAAGAGAAGGTGAGAAAATGAGTAATTTAGTTGTTATTGGGGGCGGACCTGCTGGTTATGTAGCGGCAATTACCGCGGCTCAAAATGGAAAAGATGTCACTCTTATTGATGAAGCTGATCTTGGCGGGACTTGTTTAAATGTCGGTTGTATGCCTACGAAATCATTGTTAGAAAGTGCGGAAGTATACGATATTGTTAATCATGCGAATCGTTTTGGAGTATTAGTAGATAAGCAGAATATATCAATTGATTGGAAACAAATACAGACGAAAAAATCACAAATTGTTACGCAACTCGTACAAGGTATACAATATTTAATGAAGAAAAATAAAATAAAAGTTATACAAGGTAAAGCGAAATTTGAAACGGATCACCGTGTACGAGTTACACATGGTGATAAAGAAGATGTAGTAGTTGGAGACCAGTTTATTATAGCGGCAGGATCAGAACCAACTGAATTACCTTTTGCTCCATTTGATGGGAAGTGGATTTTAAATAGTAGTCATGCAATGTCCCTAGAAAATATACCAAAATCATTATTAATCGTTGGTGGTGGTGTAATAGGTTGCGAGTTTGCAAGCATTTATAGTCGTCTTGGAACAAAAGTTACGATTGTTGAAATGGCATCGCAATTATTACCTGGTGAAGATGAAGATATCGCACAAATTTTAAGGGAGAAACTAGAAAATGATGGCGTAAAAATATTTACAGGAGCGGCTTTAAAAGGATTAAATAATTATAAGAAGCAGACTTCATTTGAATATGAAGGAAGTATCCAAGAAGCCAACCCGGAATTCATTCTCGTTTCTGTAGGTCGAAAACCACGTGTACAAGAATTAGCTTTAGAAAAAGCAGGCATTCAATTTTCAAATAAAGGAATTTCTGTGAATGAACATATGCAAACAAACAGATCACATATTTACGCAGCGGGTGATGTGATTGGTGGAATACAGCTTGCTCACGTTGCCTTCCATGAAGGAACGACAGCGGCATTACACGCGAGCGGAGAAGATGTGAAAGTAAACTATCATGCTGTACCTCGCTGTATTTATACAGCTCCAGAAATTGCTAGTGTCGGTTTAACAGAAAAAGGAGCAAGAGAGCAATACGGTGACATCCTCATCGGAGAATTCGCATTTACAGCGAACGGAAAAGCGCTTATTATTGGAGAACAAACGGGGAAAGTAAAAGTTATTGTGGAACCTAAATATCAAGAAATTGTAGGGATTTCTATTATCGGTCCTCGTGCAACCGAACTAATCGGACAAGGAACGGTGATGATTCATACAGAAGTTACAGCTGATATAATGCGAGATTATATTGCAGCGCATCCCACTTTATCTGAAGCGATTCATGAGGCATTATTGCAGGCAGTAGGACATGCTGTACATGCTTGAAGGTAAAAAGACCAGTCTAATATGACTGGTCTTTTTAGTAAATAATATTTAAGTAGCAATATGTATAAAAAGATACTAGAAAAATCACTATACTCTCATGTTTTTTTAATCGATGAGAGTATAGTGATTTTGAAACTTCTTCACTTATTTAATTGAAATGCGCTGTTACTATTTAATTTCAATAGCTGAAGTTATATCGTTCCAATCTGCAGCTAAATTAGCAGTTTGACCATACCAATCAGAGTGTCTAAAGGAGACACCTTTTCCATATCCTTGAGTTGAAGAATGTTCCCATAGTGTTGTTGAATAACTTGCAGAAGGTGAAGCTGTACTTACAGAAGAAATTCTGTCGTTCCAGCTAGAAGGTAGGTTTTTAAAGCCACTGCTCCAATAAATATACTGTCCACCTTTATTTTGATGCTCATAAAAATCGGTACTACCAGCACCACTACCTAAAGGGTTAATTTGATTTTTAAGTGCCTTTTTATCCTTTTCAATAAAAGCATTCAATGTTTCTCTGCTAGTAAAGCCATAAGCTAACCAATCTCCATTTTCATTTTGCTTAGGTAGTACCATAGTAATTTGGATGTCTTTTTTTGATTGATCGCTTAATTTTGTGAATGAATTAACATTCTTTTCATCAACTTTTAAATAATCAAATGATTTAATTGTATTATCTTTTTCTGCAGCACTTACTACTCCTAATCCTCCAGTTAATGCAAAACCTGCTACTAATGTCCCTGCTACTAATTTCTTCAACATATAACCATCCCTTTTTGTTTAGATTTTTGTACAGGTAAAACTTGTACATGTAAAATGTATTCTAATTTCGAATTTTTGTAAATATTCTGAAGTTTTAGAAATAATAGGCGGAATATTTACAGTTTTGCATTTATTCTTTAGAAAAAATAGCTATTGGAATGATATAATAAATAGATATATTGCTTTTGTTGGATGTTAAAATGTTTTAGGAGGAAAGCCATTGCAGTATTTCAATAAAGATTGGTATAAAGAAATGCAAGTATCTGGATTTTTAATTTTCTCAGAAACATTAGAAGAATGGGAAGAGATTTTGCGAGAGAGCGAAAAGGTAGGAATGGATTATAAGAAAAGTTTGAGAGAAGACGTGGAAGAAAAGAAAGAAGATTTATTAAAGTTTCTACCTAAGTCACTACATCCATACATTCATGATAATACAATTAAGTCAGAATACCCATCAGAAAAGTTAAAGAAACTTATGCTTGATTGGACAGAAGATTATGAGAAAAGAATGAATGATTTAGAACAAGCTTATATAGATAATTATAATGCTATAAAAGAGAAGCTCGCGCAGAATGTCGTTCAACTACATGAATACTCACTACATGACAGTGTAGTCAAATCAGTAGAGAGAAGATCAAAAGATACGCTAATTATAACTTTAGATTGCAGTGGTACTTTCAGTGAATTTGACAAACTGGAAGTAACTTTTACAGGCGTAACGAAATGTTCTATTCCGGAAAATTTTGAAGGTGCTTGGTGGTTATATCATGAAATAGATCTTACTAATGAAGGTTTCGAATTGGGTGTTTTATTTGATTGCCCATTTGAAGAAGTGACGATTTGTGCAAAAGATATATTGTTTGAGAAAGGTAACTAGTAAACTTTATAACTTTACAAACAAAAAAACAGTCTTATATGACTGTTTTTTATTTAGATGCTAAATTATCAAGTTTCCAATATGTATCTGTTAACGGCGCAGCTTTGCTATCTATGTATAAATACATATTATTTAAATCTTTTGGAGAAGTTTTCATATTAAATACAATGTCGGTAGTTAAAGAAAACTCAGATGGAACCTTTTTAGCATTTTCATTTTGTATAAATTCACCTTCGTATTTTTCACCCGTTTTTTCATCTTTTATGAAATATTTTATTTCTGAAAGATCTATCGTTTGTCCGTCAGCACGAGCATTATTTATAGTAACGCGAGCTGTGAGACGCCACTCTTTGTCTATTTTATCGAATTTAGCATTTTCAACAGTTGCTCTATAGTATTCGTTTTTAAATATTTCCCCATAGTGCATTGCATTCTTTTCAAAAGCGCTCTTTTCTTGTTTTGGTGCAGTATTTCCACTACATCCTGCCATTATTCCTGTAAATAATAATGCTGTACAAGTTACTTTAATTATAGATTTCATAGTAATCCCTTTCTGTATTAAAAAGTAAAACATAGGAATAATTTTACATCAATAGGAAGATAAATGGAAGTATGTTTGTGGAATATGCAAATATACATTTATTTCGTTTTCAAGTTAATGGGATAAAAATAGAGAGAAAAACTGTATAAAGCTGAAGAAATAAGAATTGAAAATATTGTAAAACAGAAAAAACATGCATATAATTGAATGAGAAGGATTAAATTTCTGAATCTTCAATAACGGTGGTGGGAACATGTTTACTGAAGAGCGTAGAGAGAAAATTTTAGAGTTACTTAAGAAAGATGGAAGAGTAATCGCAAAGGATCTTGCGGAAAGTTTTGATATGTCTATTGATTCTATAAGAAGAGATTTGTCTATTATGGAGAAGGATGGTTTATTAAAAAGAACGCACGGAGGTGCAGTTGAACTTACGCGAGTGAGAAACTTAGTTGCCGAACCATCGAAACGTTATCGTGATGGTTCAATAGATGAAGATGCGATTGCGAAAGTTGCTGTATCCTACATACAAGAAGGAGATTCCGTTTTTATTGGCGGGGCTCCCATTCATTATGCCATGTTAAAGTATTTACCTGAAACATCATTTATAGTTATTACGAATGCTTTAGAAATTGCTAGTAAGTTACGAGAATATAAGAACATTGATACGTACTTAATTGGTGGAAAAGTGAAACCATCAGGAAATATGACAGATACACTGGCCTCTGAATTGATAAGTAGATTCTCTATTGATCTTTATTTCTCTACAGGTGGCGGTATTTCATTGAATGGTATAAGTACTGCGACACCGGAAGTTGCTTATTTTGGAAAAACAGTAAGTAAAATTGCTAGAAGAAATATTTGTTTAGCTCCTCATAATAAACTTGGAATAGACTGCTTTATAAAAGGAGAGTCACTGTTAGAAATTGACCTTATAATAACAGATGAAGGGGCTAGTAAAGAAACGATTCAACAATTTGAGAAACAAGGTAAAGAAATTGTAATAGCGTCAATAGACCTCATTTAAAAGGAGTTTGAAATGATTATAAAAGGACAAGAGTTTCATATAAATGGATTAACTTATATAGTTCGTTCTGCAGTTCAAACGGATGCTGAGCAGTTATCAGAAATTAGAGTTCAGATCGATGGCGAAACTGAAAATATGGATAGAGAAGCTGGAGAGGGGTTTATTGATAAGATAGGGTTCCAAAAAATAGTAAAAACAGATAGTGAAGAGATGAAGAATCTTTTTTTAGTTGCAGAAGTGCACAACCGAATCGTAGGATTTTCGAGATGTGAAGGATCAAATTTGAAGAGATTATCCCATAAAGTAGAGTTTGGTGTTTGTATTTTAAGAGAGTTTTGGGGATATGGAATGGGTAAGAGTCTATTGCAACAATCTATTCAGTGGGCTGATGAAAATGAAGTGAAAAAGATATCATTGCAAGTGTTAGAGACAAATGAAAAAGCCATCCAACTTTATAAAAAATTAGGTTTGGAGGTAGAAGGTATTCTAAAAAATGATAAAAAACTGTCGGATGGTAAGTATTATAATACGGTAGTAATGGGAAGGTTTACTGATACTTTTCATAAAAGAGTTGAAGAAGTATGTTTTACAGAAGGAAATACTATGTAGTAAAAAATGAATTCATAGAAATATTTAATGATCATTTCAATGATACTAATTTACCTAATCAAATAAAATATGGTTCTCGTTTAATAGGACGCTGGATGAAAGATAATAATGATGGTACGACTGAAGTATTTGCAATATGGGAATATGATAGTTATGAACAGTATAAAGAAATTGAATCAAAAATTAGAAGCGACAAGATACATGTTAAAAGAATACATGATTGGTATGAAAAACATGGCGGGAAAGAATATGTTTTACAGGAGTACATATTAGAGTTAAAAAATGAAGAGTTAGTATGTACTGTAAAGTGATAGAGGGGTGAGGAATAATGGGAATTAAAACAAAATTATATTTTAGTTTAGCATCCACCATTTTATTTGCAATAGCGGTGATAGTTTTCTTTATAAACGGCAATCCACAAAAGTGGTTTTGGTTATGTATTTTCTTTGCGTCCATTATACAAAATATAGTTCTACTAAAAAAGAATAAAGAAGTTCATTAAGATATTCAAATTATTAACATATTTGTGTCATCTTTCTAGTTGTATTGAAAACGCTTTTATTCAGTTTTATAATAAAAGTATGTTTTATAAATCTCCAAAACAATTAATAGGGGAGATGATACAATGTTAGCTTCACCGTTTTACTTACATACATGGAAAAAGTTTATGGATGAAGGAGTCCTTGATTCGAACCGTATAAACGAAAGAATTTCAGAGTCATGGCATCGATGTAAACAAGCAAATGTGAATCCTCATATGAATAAAGGTCAGAAAATTTTGTCTTCTGATATTTTTCAGGATCAAAAGAAAAAGAGTGAAATCTTCCTTGATATAGCAATACCTCAAATACAAAATATGAGAAAAACCATTGATGAACTGCAAATGATGGCATTATTAATTGATCCAGATGGTTATGTTCTATCATTAAGTGGAAATCAGCAAACGTTGAAACGAGCGAAACATATTAATTTTATTGAAGGTGTGAAATGGACGGAAGCAGCTGTTGGTACAAATGCGATAGGAACAGCGTTACAGATTGAAGAGGCTATTATGATAAGTGGTACAGAGCATTATTCTGTCGCATCTCATAGCTGGAGCTGTGCGGCCTCTCCGATTCATAATGATGACGGGAAATTAATTGGTGTTCTAGATTTCTCTTGTCCAATTGAGTTTTCACATCCATATATGCTCGGAATGGTAACTTCGATCGCGCATGCGATTGAACGTGAATGTAGTATTCGAGTACATCAAAATGAACTGCATTTAATCCATCGTTTTTTAGATGTAATTGACAGTGATGAACAAGTTGTTATTTGTAACCATCGTGATGTTATCGTTTCTGCGAGCAAGAGGGTTCGTGAACGAGTATGTAATTGGTCACGAATGAAACTTGAAGATTTAATGCACAATGGATTGAAACCTAAATTAGAGGTACCGGTATATAGTAATGATAGAATGATCGGGAAATGTATTTACTTAAAGGAAAATAAACAAGAAAATTTATTTTCTACTTACCCGTTTATAAACGGAATTACTTTCCCTGGAGTTATTGGGACAAGCAGCGTATTTCAACATACTTTAGAAGAAATTAAGCTTGTTTCACCAACTGACGCTAGTGTATATGTATGTGGTGAAACAGGTGTAGGGAAAGAATATGTAGCGAGAGCGATTCATGAAAATAGTCCAAGAAAAAATGGTCCTTTTATAGCTGTTAACTGCGGTTCATTACCGAAAGAATTAATGGAAAGTGAATTATTCGGTTATGCTGAAGGTGCGTTTACAGGTGCGCGGCGCCAAGGATATAAAGGGAAATTCGAACAAGCAGACGGAGGAACAATATTTTTAGATGAAATTGGTGAAGTGCCGCCAGAGATGCAAGTGGCATTATTGCGTGTTTTGCAAGAACGAACAGTAACCCCAATTGGTAGTTCAAAAGAGGTACCAGTAAATATTCGTATTATTACTGCGACACATAAAGATTTACTAAGATTAGTAGAAGAAGGGAAATTCCGTCAAGATTTATATTATCGTTTACATGTTTATCCGTTATATGTTCCGTCGTTAATAGAAAGAAAAGAGGATATTCCGTACTTCATACAACATTTTTGTGAACGAAAGGATTGGAATGTTGTATTTCCAAAGAGTATTTGTAATCAATTTTCACAGCATACATGGCCCGGAAATATTCGAGAATTATTAAATGTATTAGAACGCATATACATTTTGTCGCAAGGACGGGAAATATGCGAAAAACAAATCTCTTTTTTATTACAAACAATGATGGGAAATCAACATCAACTTGAATTGCAAGCAGAAAATAAAACGGAGCATACATTAAATTTCCGTGAAAAAATACAGCGTGATAGCATGATTGAAGCGCTAGAAAAGACGAACGGAAATGTTTCATTAGCTGCAAAACTATTAGCTGTGCCGCGCAGTACGTTTTATAAACGAATGCAAAAATTTAGGCTATAAAAGTAGATTTTTGTAATCTACTTTTTCTTTATGGGCTCACGTTCTGTCGGAATGTGCGCTTGCCAGGGAAATAATAGAATAATTAGAAAGAAGATTTCCTGAAGGGGGTTAGCATGTGAAGTATATTGAAATTGGAATCGGGAATAGGTGGTTCATTCGAACGGAAACCGAAAATAAAGATGGAACTGAATTCGAGGAACGAGGAATTATTAAACCAATTTATTTTGAGTCTTTATATGTACGGATTTGGTTTCGGAAAACGTGTTTTATTTTTGATACGAAAGAGGGCTTTAAGAAAGTAAGAAAAAGTAGAGCTGAGTATAAGTTTATTGTTGGGATGGTGAGTAGGTTAAAACAATAGAATCAAACAGGGGGTGTTTTTATGATTAGAATTATCACATTCATACTCGCTTTTATTATAATGGGCTATTCTATTTACAGTTGGAATGATGATTCGAAGCAAAGTATGCTCATTTTACAATTACTTTTAGGTTTTATGCTTGCCGGTATGGGGATACACAACGTTAAGAAGGATGAAAAAGAGAATAAGAATATGGGGATTCTGCTATTACTTACATCACTTTTTTGTATTATTGTATCGTTAATAAAATATTTTAAATAAACCGTTACTAAGCATATTGAGTAACGGTTTTTTGAGGTTATAATGTGCTATTTATATAACCCCGTCGTATACATTACCGTTAAAGTATGTACAATTTCTTCTAATTCTAGTTCTTTATCATTTTGCACGATTGTCCAAAGAAACGTTTCATTCATAGAGAACCAGCCGCATGCGACAATCTCTTTATTTAACTTAGTTCGTACTAATTCATTTTCCTGGGAATGAGTAATGTCTTGTATAATCCGTGTTACAAAGCGTTCGCGAATCTCATCCCATTTTTGACGTATTTCTTTTGAGGTTCTTATTGCTTCTTCAACAACTTGTAATATAGCTCTTTCTTCTTGTGCTAACTGTAAAAAAGCGCGCACTTGATTCTGAATCATATCTCGTGCTTCGGCCTTTGTTTGAGGTAAAAAAGAGCGATCAGCAATATCATAAAAGCGATTCATAACATCTTCCATCAAAACGATGAGGAGAGCATCTTTGTTTTTAAAATATACATATGCTGTTCCATAACCAGTTTCTGCATGTTTAATAATTTGCGTGATTGTAGTTTTCTGAAATCCGTTTTTTATAAAAATAGTATAACCGGATTGTAATAGTTTCTTTTTTGTTTCTAAGGAGCGGTATTTTCTTGTTGAAAGAGTAGAATTTTTCAAGGAATCACCTCTTTATACTGAAATATCTGAAAATATAATTGTATTGTAAAAGAAGTTCGTATATAAAGTCAACTGACATAATATCATTGACGTTATATCAATTCAAGTGATATATTTCAATTAGTTAGAATAAAAAGAAAATTAAAAGAAGGTGACACCATGTATAAAGAACCATTTCAACCAACTTATGAGTATGCGCTTGAATGTGATAAACATGATGAACTGAAAGATTTTCAATCTGAATTTTATAAAAAAGAAGGAACAATATATTTAGATGGTAACTCTTTAGGGTTGCTTTCAAAAAGAGCAGAGAAATCGTTACTTACATTGCTAGATTCATGGAAAGAGTATGGAATTGATGGATGGACTGAAGGAGAACATCCTTGGTTCTTCCTATCAGAAAAGCTAGGGGAATTGACTGCACCTCTTATTGGAGCTTTGTCAGAAGAGACGATTGTAACCGGCTCCACGACAACGAATATTCATCAAGTAATCGCAACTTTTTATGAACCAAAAGGGATTCGGACAAAGATTCTTGCGGATGAATTAACGTTCCCGTCAGATATATATGCGCTCCAAAGTCAAATTCGTTTAAAAGGATTAGATCCAGATGAGCACCTAATGAGAGTAAAGAGCAGAGATGGTAGAACATTAAATGAGGAAGATATCATTCATGCGATGACTGATGATATCGCTTTAATTTTATTGCCTTCTGTACTATATAGAAGCGGACAGATTCTTGATATGAAGCGATTAACAACTGAAGCCCATAAACGTGGTATTCATATTGGATTTGATTTATGTCATTCAATTGGATCTATTCCACATCATTTCAAAGAGTGGGATGTTGATTTCGCTATATGGTGTAATTATAAATATTTAAATGCAGGACCTGGTGGTGTTGGGGGCCTTTATGTAAATAAAAAGCACTTTAATAGAATTCCAGGATTGTCTGGGTGGTTTAGTTCTAGAAAAGATAAGCAGTTTGATATGGAACATTCATTAACTGCAGCTGATCATGCTGGGGCGTACCAAATAGGAACACCTCACGTATTGAGTACGGCACCATTAATTGGTTCTCTTGAAATTTTTAAAGAAGCTGGCATTGAGAGAGTACGTGAAAAATCATTACATATAACAAGATATATGCTCGATTTAATTCAATTAGAGTTAAAGGATATGGGATTTACAATCGGAAATCCGCTAGAGGATGAAAAACGAGGCGGGCATATTTATTTAGAACATGCTGAGGCGGCGCGTATATGTAAAGCGTTAAAAGCAAAAGGGGTTATTCCGGACTTTAGAGCTCCAAATGGAGTTAGACTTGCGCCAGTTGCTTTATACAATACGTATGAGGAAGTATGGAACTCTGTACAAATTTTAAAGAAAATTATGAAAGAGGAAGAATATAAGAACTTTGAAAATAAGCGAGAGGTTGTGGCATAAGCATGAAAACATCGCAGTGGATTGATATTTCACAACCGCTAAATAATGATATCGCGACGTGGCCAGGGGATACACCGTTCTCGTATGAAGTTTCATGGTCAAAAGAAGACAGTGGTTCAGTAAATGTTGGAAAGTTAACGATGAGTATTCATACAGGTACTCATATTGATGCACCTTTTCATTTTGATAATAAGGGGAAGAAAGTAATAGATTTAGATGTTCAAATTTATGTTGGCCCAGCGCGAATCATTGACGTTTCTAATCTTGAAAGCATCGGGAAAAAGGAATTAGAAAACTTTCATTTAGAAGGTGTAGAACGATTGTTATTACGTACATCTTCACATGGTAAAGCAAATGAATTCCCAGATGTAATCCCGCATTTACGCGCAGATATTGCAGCCTTTCTTTCTGAAAAGGGAATTCGTTTAATCGGGGTGGACGTACCATCTGTTGATCCTTTAGATGATAAAGAACTAGCAGCGCATCATCAATTATTTAAACATGGAATTCATATTTTAGAAAATGTCGTACTAGATCACGTAGTAGACGGCGATTACGAACTTATTGCATTACCACTTGCATTAACAGATGCGGATGGGAGTCCAGTTCGAGCTGTTATTAGACCAATATAAGTAGAAATGAACACAAAGGGGCGTTTGGCTAATATGAAAGAAAATGAAAAGGTAATTATGGAAAAAGGGATTCATACGGATTTTAAGGAGAATATGACGTACGGAGAGTATTTACAGCTAGATAGCTTATTATCTAGTCAACAAAGATTATCAGATCATCATGATGAAATGTTATTTATCGTCATCCATCAAGCGAGTGAGCTTTGGATGAAACTAATTTTACATGAATTGAATGCAGCGATTGAATCTATTAAACAAGATAAATTACCACCAGCCTTTAAAATGTTAGCACGTGTATCAAAAATTCAGTCGCAAATTATTCAATCTTGGGATATTCTTGCGACATTAACGCCATCAGAATATATTGAGTTCCGCGATTCACTTGGTCAGGCTTCAGGTTTTCAATCGTATCAATATCGAATGATTGAATATGCACTTGGTTATAAAACACCACATGCATTAAAAATTTATGAAAAGGACCCAGAATTACATGCTCGTCTTCATAAAGCACTTCATGCACCAAGTTTGTATGATGTGGCGATACAAGCCCTTGTTAAAGAAGGATTTCCAATTCATAAAGATGTGTTAAATCGTGATGTTACGCAGCCTTACGAAGAGGATGCAACTGTAGAAGCGGCTTGGATAGAAGTATATGCGGACGTGCAGAAATATTGGGATTTATATCAGCTTGCAGAGAAATTAATCGATATTGAAGACTGGCTACAACAATGGCGTTTCCGTCATATGAAAACGGTAGAACGAATTATTGGTCATAAAATGGGAACAGGTGGCTCTTCTGGCGTATCTTATTTAAAGCGAGTGCTTGATCAATGCTTCTTCCCAGAGCTTTGGAACGTTCGAACGAAATTATAAAAATAAACTTGTCAGCTATTAAATGCTGGCAAGTTTATTTTTTTGTTTTAATAACAAATATGATTTAATAGAGAGAACGAGATGAACTACAAATATTACATAACCGTTTAGATGGAGGAAGATTTCTTGAATTTCGAGCAAATACAAAATAAATTTGAAAAGAAAAAGGTTAATACATTTCTTGTTTATCAAAAGGGGGAATTAACGACTGAGTACTATAAAACGATAGACTGTGCAAATGACTTATTTAAAATTAATTCGATTACAAAAAGTATCGTATCTATATTAATTGGTATCGCAATTGATAAAGGATTTATAAATAATATACATACACCAATCACAACATGGATTCCAAATGTACCGGAGAATAAGAGGGAATTAACGCTGTATCATTTATTAACGATGACAACAGGAGAAGATTGGAAAGAGTTCGGAAATGGGGTTGTTTTCCCGAATGATTTTGTGGAATCAGACAATTGGGTGCAATACATTTTAGAAAAGCCGCTCATTGAAGAAATGGGTACGAAAATGAATTATAACTCAGGTTCTTCCCATTTACTTAGTTACATCATTCAAGAATCAACTGGAATGTCGACGGAGCAGTTTGCGAAAAAGTATTTATTTGAGCCGTTAAACATTACGGAGTATGAGTGGCAACAAGACCCGCAAGGTGTATATGTCGGGGGATTCGGTATGAAAATGAAATCTATAGATTTATTAAAGTTAGGAAAATTATGTTTGCAGAATGGATATTCGAAGGGAAATGAAATTATATCATCGAAATGGTTAGAGCAATCAAGTACAGCTCTATTTGAAACGTATGAACATGTCGGGGCATATGGATATCACTGGTGGGTGTTAAATAACGAAAGATTTCACATACCGTATTGTATGTATTTTGCTATGGGATACGGAGGGCAATACATTATTATCATTCCGCAGTTAGAGCTCGTAGCTGTTATTAGTAGTCACATGCCCAAACGTGGCCTCGTACCATTAAAGTTATTTATAGAGCATATAAAAGAGAATTCCAATCATAAATAAGAAGAGACAGGAGGTGTTTTATGAGAAGTGCAAAAATGATAGCGATATTAAGATTGTTTTTAAGTCTTTTAGCGTTTAGTGCACTTATTACTCAATTTGTTACAAGAGCACAAGTGAAACCGTTCAATCCAGTTAATTTTTTTAGTTACTTCACAATTGAAAGCAACATTTTAGTGGCGGTAATTCTTCTATTAAGTAGTTTAGGGACAACCCTATTTGGACGTTCGGAGCAGTTTGGAGTTCTTCGAGGTGCAGCTACAGTATACATACTGACTACAGGGCTTATTTATTTTTTGTTATTAAGGGGATTAGAAGAGTCACTTCAAACACCAATACCGTGGGTAAATACTGTGCTTCATTACATCATGCCATTAGCGATGATTTTAGACTGGGTTATAAATCCACCTACGAAGACCATTACATGGAAACAGGCTGCGAGTTGGCTTGTTTTCCCGCTTTTATATGTTGTCTATAGCTTAATACGAGGTCCATTCGTTAATTGGTACCCATATCCGTTTTTAGATCCGAGAATAGGGGGATATGGTAGAGTGTTTTTATATAGTATAGGGATAGCAGTTGTTATTGGAGGTATTTGTGGATTGGTGAAAATGTTAGGGAATCGATCTTTAAGTTTAAAACAATAACTTTCATTATTAAATATGTATGAATAAACCCCTCTGTTTTAAGTAAAACAGAGGGGTTTATTTGTTCTACCGATTTGTTTTGTGAAAGGACATCTTTAAAAATTTCTCTGTTTTCGTATCGAATTCTACATCAACAAAAACACCATATTCTTTTCCATCCTCACGCAGCCACAACTTGAATTTTTCAACTGTTATTTGAATTGTTTTTGGTTTTCTACCTATATGAAGGTAATCAATAATCTCTGCTTTCGGATATTGTTCTTTCGTTTTTTCAACGGCTAGTTTACCCCATTTTGCGTATGGCGGCTGTGCGTGAACAATAGATGGGTCGGTATGTATATTTGAACATGTTGTTATTAAAAAAAATATAAATGCTGTGCGTGCGAAGAACTGCCTCATAATAAGCTCCTTTTGTCTTTTTTTATATTATTTACATATTTCTTCAAGCATATAAGTTTGGATTTTTTTGTCTTCTTTACATAAAAGCGAGGGTTTTACAAAACATAACCATGAAATCATTTCCGTAATTAAGGAGGGAAATACATGCGTCAAAAAGCTGTTTTTAAGATAGCGATCTTGCTTGTCTTTATCGGGCTATCTTTAATGGTAAGTAGTATACAAACCAAAAATGTGGAAGCCTTTTCTAATCAAGTGATTCAAAGAGGGGCATCTGGAGAAGATGTCATTGAACTGCAAACTCGTTTGAAATATAACGGATTTTATACTGGGAAAGTTGATGGTGTTTTCGGATGGGGTACATATTGGGCGCTTCGAAACTTTCAGCAAAAATTCGGATTGCCAGTTGATGGTTTAGCGGGTGCTAAAACGAAGCAAATGCTTGTAAAGGCAACGAAGTATGATAAGTCGACCGCTAATAAAGATACTACAACTAATAAAGGGAACAGTGGTGGAGGTACACAGGAAAATAAGCCGCCAAAAAGTACAGGGACAAATGTTCCAAACGGTTATTCTCAAAATGACATTCAGTTAATGGCAAACGCTGTATACGGAGAATCCCGTGGTGAGCCGTATTTAGGACAAGTTGCAGTAGCTGCGGTTATTTTAAACCGTGTCACAAGTGCATCATTTC
This sequence comes from Bacillus sp. RC252, assembly GCF_044909215.1. Classification (NCBI taxonomy): domain Bacteria; kingdom Bacillati; phylum Bacillota; class Bacilli; order Caryophanales; family Bacillaceae; genus Bacillus; species Bacillus sp. RC252. Next base: position 100,614 of record NZ_JBIYDV010000020.1, read on the forward strand.
CAAATACTGTTTCAGGAGTAATCTTTGAGCCGAGAGCATTTACAGCAGTAGCAGATGGACAAATATATTTAACGCCAAATGAAAATGCGAAAAAAGCCGTATTAGATGCGATCAATGGATGGGACCCAACTGGGAATGCATTATATTATTTCAACCCGGATACTGCGACAAGTAAATGGATTTGGACTCGTCCACAAATTAAAAAAATTGGTAAGCATATTTTCTGTAAATAGAGCGGAGGTGGAAACATGTTACGAGGTATTATCATCGTATTGTTAACAGTAGGTGTAGTCGGAACAGGGTATTGGGGCTATAAAGAGCATCAAGAGAAAAATGCAGTATTAATTCGAGCGGAAAATAGTTATCAGCGTGCGTTTCATGATTTAGCATATGAAGTTGATTTATTACACGATAAAATTGGAACAACACTGGCGATGAATTCACGTTCCTCATTATCGCCAGCTTTAGTAGATGTATGGCGTTTAACATCAGAGGCTCGTTCTGATGTAGGACAATTACCTTTAACATTAATGCCATTTAATAAAACGGAAGAGTTCCTTGCGAATATCGGTGATTTTAGTTATCGTGCAGCGGTTCGTGATTTAGAAAAAGATCCGTTAAATGATCAAGAATATAAAACGTTACAAGGTTTATATTCAAATGCAGCAAATATACAAGATGAACTGAGAAAAGTGCAGCATCTTGTATTGAAAAATAATCTTCGCTGGATGGATGTAGAAATGGCTCTTGCGTCAAACCAAGATCCAGCAGATAACACAATTATCGATGGATTAAAGACGGTAGAAAAGAATGTAACATCATACTCGTCCACAAACTTTGGACCGACTTTTACAAGTGCACAAAAGAATAAAAAAGGCGGATTTGAGGCAAAAGGAAAGGCGATTTCGAAAGAGGAAGCGGAAAAAATCGCGAAATCATTTTTAAACTTAAAAGGGAATGAAAAAGTAGAAGTTGAGAAAAGTGGAAAAGGCGCAAAAGAATCATTCTACAGTGTGAAAATTCAAGATCCAGCAACGAACAATGAGTATTATATGGATATTACCGGAAAAGGTGGATATCCAATTTGGGTAATGAACAACCGAGAAATTAAAGAGCAAAAAATCAGTTTAAATGATGCAGGAAGTAAAGGATTGACGTTTTTAAAGGATCACAAGTTTACAAATATGGAGCTGTTTGATAGTTCTCAATATGATAATATCGGTGTGTTTACGTACGTTGTAAATGAAAATGGAGTGCGTATTTATCCAGAAGCAATCCAAATGAAAATTGCTTTAGATGATGGGTCGATTGTTGGTTTTTCCGCAAAGGAATATTTAGCATCACATCAAAAACGAACGATTCCGAGTGCGAAGCTAACCGCTGCTGAGGCGAGAAAGAAAATTAACCCCGATGTAAAAGTTATGGAAGAACGTAAAGCTGTAGTAGTAAATGACTTGCATAATGAAGTACTTTGTTATGAATATATTGGTACTTTAGGGAAAGATACGTACCAAATTTTCATTAACGCAAATAGCGGTGCAGAAGAAAAAGTGAAGAAGATGCAAGCTGTTGAGAAAATTTATGATTAAACATCAATGATAAAGTGGTGAAAATAATGAAAATCATTATATATATGTTAATGCTTTGTTTCGTTATTACTGGATGTAGCATTGGAAAAAAAGACAATCCTAATGAAAAGCCAGAACAAAAAAATGTGTCGATGAAAAATGTTACGTATACAAATAAATCAAATAAGCCAAATGAAAAAGCAGCTGATCATCTGGCATCTTTAGCTGCAAGTATACCTGGTGTAAACGATGCGACAGCAGTAGTAGTTGGGAAGTATGCTGTTGTAGGTATTGATGTGAAAGCGAAACTTGATCGAACTCGCGTTGAGTCAATTAAGTATTCTGTTGCAGAAAGTTTAAAGAATGACCCGAACGGTGCAAATGCAGTCGTTGTAGCAGATGTTGATACGTATGAAAGACTAAAACAAATAGGCAAGCAAATTAAAAAAGGTAAAACTGGTGAAGGCATACTTGATGAATTAGCAGCAATTGTTGGCCGAGTAATGCCGCAAGTTCCAAATGATATGATTGAAAATAGAGAAACGAATCCGATTAAAGATAATGATAAACAATTACCAAAAGATGAAGAACAAGAACTACGAAAAGAACAAGAAGATCAGTCAAATAACCATTTGAAAAAATAGTGAAAACCCCGTACTAAATGAAGTGAACCCGAATAGTGGTACATGAAAAAAACACCTCCTGAATTCGCATACTAAGTATGCAAATTCAATGGAGGTGTTTTTCGTTTGAA
>NZ_JBIYDV010000021.1:0-100290 GCF_044909215.1 Bacillus sp. RC252
TGAACTTTCTCCGATCCCAATTTTCTCTCATTATACAAGAAATACCCTATAGAATAGACTTTTTTTTCAGTGTCTATTCTATAGGGTACATTTTATAGTAAGGCTACCTTTTTATTATTGTATTTTTGTTGACTAATCAACAAAACAGAGTTATTATTTTGTTGACTAAGCGACAAAATGTTTTAAGGAGAGAAGTTAAATGTCTATTTTTAGATCACAAAATGAAAGCGAAACTGAAAAAAACATAGATAAACATGCTTTAATATTCGGTCTTATTTCTGTATTTCTTTGTGGTATAGGTTTCAGTATCATTATGCCTGTAGTGCCATTCTTAGTGCAGCCTTATATAAGTAGTCCAGAAGAACAGGCTCTAGTTGTTACGCTACTGACCTCTGTTTATGCTGTCTGCGTGTTTTTCGCTGCTCCTGCAATCGGGGCTTTGAGCGATAAATATGGCCGTCGTCCATTACTTTTAATATGCCTTTTCGGTTCCGCAATCGGGTACTTAGTTTTTGGTATAGGAGGGGCTTTATGGGTACTATTTGCTGGACGCATAATAGAAGGAATAACAGGCGGGAGTATAAGTACAATTTTTGCATATTTTGCAGATATCATTCCTCCAGAACAGAGAACGAAGTACTTTGGATGGGTGAGTGCAGTGGTAGGTGCAGGAACCATTATTGGACCAACACTTGGGGGATTACTTGCCAAGTTTGGTCATTCTGTACCTTTATATTTTGGAGCGTTCATAACTTTATTAAATGTCTTATATGGGATGAAATATATGCCTGAGAGTCTTGACAAAAATAATAGGTTAAAAGAGATTACTTTTGTAAGGTTAAATCCTTTTGTACAACTTGCAAACATACTTTCCATGAAAAACTTAAAATGGTTACTTGTCTCAGCGTTTTTACTTTGGATACCTAACGGATCTTTACAAGCAATTTTCACACAATTTACGATGGATACTTTTAGCTGGAAGCCTGCACAAATCGGACTTATGTTTTCAATTATGGGCTTTCAAGATATCATTTCACAAGCTTTTATAATGCCAAAGCTTTTAATCAAGCTTAGTGATAAACAAATAGCTATACTTGGAATGGTTTCGGAGATTATTGGCTACAGTTTTATTGCAGCATCAGCTTTGTTTTCCCTATATCCTCTTCTAATCGTTGGGATGTTACTGTTTGGTTTTGGTGACTCGATTTTCGGACCTTCATTCAATGGGATGCTTTCAAAGTCTGTCGATTCTAGTGAACAAGGGAGGATTCAAGGTGGTAGCCAATCTATTCAAGCTTTGGCAAGAATGATTGGTCCAATTATTGGAGGGCAAATTTATGTATCACTTGGTCATGCAGCTCCTGCTTTTATGGGGATGATTCTTATAGTAGTGGTAATAGGAGTTTTGTATAAAGGGACGCATGTAACTGTATAAACTATCTGCACTATTATGGTCTTTCTTTATATAAGGATGTCTCTACGGGAATCTTTCCTGAATGAATTGTATAACAGATAAATATAAGAACAAATAATAGGGTGTCAGAACTTAGGAACAAGTACTGGCCCCTATTTGTTTACAGTTTGAGAGCTAAGAAAAATTAAGAATTTATTCTGTAATGCTCTCATGGTGAAGGTTAAATAGAACTATCAATAATTAAAGTTAGCTTTTTTGAAAGTAAAAAGCTATGTAAATGACTAGATAGTTTAATTATGCTTGTGCTGAAGTAAATAATGACTCCATTTTTACTTTGCTCTTTTCTCGAATTTCACTGTCCGCATAGCGCATTACAAATTTATGCGCTATAGCGATTGCTAAAACATCATCTAATAAGCCGATCCCAATAATAGCAGCTATATCTGGAATGAAGTCGATTGCTAATACGTAATAAGATAAAGCAGCTAATATTATGAATTTCGCTTTAGTAGGTAACCCTTTTTTTCTCATTGTGTAGTATAAAATAATACTTTCATATACGCTTGATTTCCCGAGGTTTGCTGAGCTTTTTTTGAATTTTTTCCAAAGGGTCTGTTTCTCCATATAAACACTCCTATTACAAAAACATAGATTTTTTAAAAGGATAGACAAAGAAGTAGGGAAATAATCAATTTTATTGTTTTTCTTATGTATATTCCATAAAAATAGGAAATTACCTGTTCAAAATAATATAATGTTTGTTTTGCAACGACGCACAGTGTCCCGTTACATAGTCTGTATTGTAAAATGTATGTGGATGATTTTATATTATTGCTAGTGAAATTGAATCTATCTATATTAGTGGTGATATAAAATCAGAGAGGTTGGTTCAAGCTGAAGAAATGCTAGAACATATGCAAAATGAAGAAAAGGAATTTGGTGAATGGTTTATACAGCAGTTAAAAAATGTAAGTCATATTCCTGTTGATGAAAAAGTACATGATGGTCAAATGATTTTGAATAATGAATGTAAAATACTGGCGACGCCAGGGCATACTTCGGGGCATATTTCATTATATTTTCCAAATTTGGATTGTGTAATTACGGGAGATGCAGCTGTTCAAGATAATCGAAAATTAGTAATTGCGAATCCGAACTTTTGTTTAGATATAGAAAAAGCGGAGGAGTCTTTAAAGAAGATTAAAAATCTTAAAGCAACAAGGTATTATTGCTATCATGGAGGGAAACTCACTGTATAAAATAATAAAAAAACGATCTATTTTAAAATAAAAAGATCGTTTTTTTAATTCATAGATTCTGCAATTTGAATCAAATCATTAACATTGAATTCTCTTTTTATATGCAGTTTGTTACCAATTGCAATTTTATATTGAAAACCAACTTTTTGAAATAGAAGCTCATATGCGAAATCAAAATGAGGATTATATAATGCTTTTATATTATTGTTTAAATGATAGAATTTGGTTCCTCTATGTACATATTGGTCTAATTTATTATGGACTGGTGAAACAGTGATTTTTAAAATTCCACTAATATCATCATTATAGTAACGTAGTTCCAAGTAATCGTTATAGATGTAACCGTGAAATCCCTGAATTTCGAATGGGAATTTTGTAGGTGTTAGTATATGCCGTTTAACCTTCAATTCATATTCTTTTACAATAGTAGCTTCTTTCATAAACGGATTAGTTCCATCATAAATTTGATTAATTTGAGATATTTTCTTATTTTTTGTTACTATTTCTAAAATGAAACCGATAGTACTTACATCATCAGTGTCTTTGAAATAAGAAATAAGAATTGTAGTGTCCTCTTTTGGAGATGGTACTACTTTAATTTCATGAATAGGTTTATCTTTTGGGAAAGTAGGTAGTTTAATCCCTTCTGTTACATATGACTGCATTAATTTTTTATCATTATTAAGTAAAGCGTGTTTAAACTTAATTATTATATCGGTTTGAGATTTGGCCATAATAATTGAGATGGATTGAAAAAATAGTAAGAAAAATATGCAAAAAATCTTTATTAATTTAGTGTTCACTTTTATCACCCTCTAACTATATTTCCGTAAATTTTAAATATATATGTAAAGGAACGTATATATGTAATAGAAGTCATAGGAGGGAAGGCTATGAGCTCTTTATTTGATGTGATTTCAGATATTATTTTGTTTTATCCTCGAAATGACATGAAATTAAAACATCATATTGCAAAATTAAGCGAATTTGAGTGGTTTCGAAGGTTACACGAAGATCAGAAATATACAAGTTTAATTTGGAGTAATAGAAAAATTAAAAAGTATATTTTGACTTCTGCAAATATGGAAGCATTAATAAAATCCGAGAAAAAACAAAAAGAATTTGTTCATCTAGTACAGGATGAATATAAAAAAAGAAGATAAGAATTTTTTTATTTTTCATATTTGGCGAAACAAATGGTACAATGAAAGCTAATGTGAAAAATAAGGAAAAGAAGTGGTCTATTTGAAAAACTTTTTAGAATTAGGAATTAGTGAAACTTTTAATCATACATTACGTGAAAATGGAATTACAGAAGCAACACCGATTCAGGAGAAGGCAATTCCTGTTATTATGTCAGGTAAAGATATTATTGGGCAGGCGAAAACAGGAACGGGTAAAACGTTAGCATTCGTGTTACCGATTTTAGAAAAAATCGATCCAGAGTCTAGTGATGTTCAGGCTTTAATTGTTGCACCAACAAGGGAACTAGCACTGCAAATTACAACTGAAATTAAAAAAATGCTTGTTCAAAGAGAAGATATTAATGTACTAGCGATATATGGTGGACAAGATGTAGCACAACAATTGAGAAAATTAAAAGGTAATACACATATTGTTGTAGCGACACCAGGACGATTATTAGATCATATACGACGTGAAACAATTGATTTAAGTAATCTTTCAACGATTGTACTAGATGAAGCAGATCAAATGCTTTATTTCGGATTCTTATATGATATTGAAGATATTTTAGATGAGACACCTGATAGTAAACAAACGATGTTATTCTCAGCAACGATGCCAAAAGATATTAAAAAATTGGCGAAACGTTATATGGAAGAGCCGCAAATGATTCAAGTACAAAGTGAAGAAGTAACGGTAGATACAATTGAGCAGCGTGTCATTGAGACGACAGATCGTGCAAAGCCAGATGCACTTCGTTTTGTTATGGATCGTGATCAGCCATTTTTAGCAGTTATTTTCTGTCGTACAAAGGTTAGAGCAAGTAAGCTTTATGATAATTTAAAAGGACTAGGTTATAATTGTGCTGAACTTCATGGTGATATACCTCAAGCGAAACGTGAAAGAGTTATGAAGAGTTTCCGCGAAGCTAAAATTCAGTACTTAATTGCGACTGATGTAGCAGCTCGTGGACTTGATGTAGATGGTGTAACGCACGTATTTAACTTTGATATCCCTGAAGATGTAGAAAGTTATATTCACCGCATTGGCCGAACAGGACGTGCAGGTGGATCAGGTCTTGCAATTACGTTCGTTGCAGCGAAAGATGAAAAACATTTAGAAGAAATTGAAAAAACGCTTGGTGCACCAATACAAAGAGAAATAATCGAACAACCGATGATAAAAAATGTAGATGAAAATGGAAAACCGGTACAAAAGCCGGCTCCAAAGAAATCAGGTCAATATCGTCAAAGAGATAGCCGTGAAGGTTCAAGAAGTGGTTCAAAAGGTGGACCAAGAAACGATTCAAGAAATAGTTCTAGAAATGATAACAATCGATCATTTAATAAGCCAAGTAATAAGAAAAGTAGTGCAAAACAAGGTCAGCAAAGACGTGGCCGTTAAATAGTTATAATTTTAAAAGAGGCGCAAATAATTGCGGCTCTTTTTTATTTTTATACAATGAAGTCGTTTGAAAGATAATGAGATTTTCTAAAAAATACGAGTCCTGTTATTTAATAATTGGGACATATTCTATAATAATCAATTGAGAAAATATCGTAAATTTGAGATAATTTGGTTATATGAATCGGAATTTAAAATGTAATACAGGATATGTATTACTATAGATATCGTAGAAGGGGGAGGAGAAATATAGTGAATTCATGGGGAAGACCTAGAATGAAAATCCAAAAAACAAAAAGTGAATGGATTTGGGATATCATTGGATATTCATTTTTCTTAGGATCAATAATTTTTTTGATCACCATTTGGGGAGGATTACCTGAGGAAGTACCGGGACATTATAACGCAAATGGGGCTGTAGATCGCTGGGGGTCAAAATGGGAACTTTTTACTCTACCAGGAATCGGGACATTTATACTACTTTTAATGCAGACTTTAGAGAAGTTTCCAGAAGTTAATAACTATCCACAAAGATTTAATGAATCGAATGCTAAGCAGTTTTATTTAAATAGCCGAAAAATGATTAATCAATTAAAAAATGTTTGTTTAGTTATTTTTGCTTTAATCCAATTTGAGACAATTTCAATAGTTTTAGGTTGGAGCGGGGGTTTAGGTAAATTATTTTTACCAATAATAATTATCGGAACAGTTATTCCAATTGTTATAGGAATAATAAGGAAACGGAAAATTAAATAATACGGAGTGAATAAATATTCTAATTTATGACATTATTTCGTTATCGGGCGCTATTATGGGATGTAATTTAGAATTTTAAATGAATTTATTATAAATTTCGTATAGGGAAGTTTTTTAAATCCAAAATTAAACAACTTTATTTTACCTCCATCTTAATTTTAGGACGGGGGTATGCGTGTTTGCAGTTTTAAAATTTAATAACCTTAATGTCTTTCTACAGGGGATGCCAAAAATGAAATTTTAAAATTTCATTCACCGTATTAAAAATAAATTTTAAAATTCATAAAGGAAATATAAAGTAGGTTGTTGTATATGTACGATAACAGGAAACTTTTCACATACTAAACATATACTTTAAATAAACCGACAGTCGGTCCGTAGGAAGGAGTACATGAATGAGGATCGTAAAAGAATATGGGGAGCGTAGAAATGAAATTTTAGAAACTGCTGAACGTTTGTTTGTTACAAAAGGGTATACGAAAACTACAGTAAATGACATTTTAAAAGAGATTGGTATAGCAAAGGGGACGTTTTATCATTATTTTAAGTCGAAAGAAGAAGTAATGGATGAAATTATTATGAGGATTATTAAAGCTGATGTTGCTAAAGCGAAAGCAATTGTCTCTAACCCTAATATCACAGTTTTGGATAAGTTATTTCGAGTTTTAATGGAACAATCACCAAAATCAGGAGATGTAAAAGATAAAATGATTGAACAATTTCATCAGCCAAATAATGCGGAAATGCATCAAAAAAGTATAGTACAATCAATTATTCATTTATCTCCTGTTTTAGCAGAGATTTTAGAACAAGGAATCGCTGAAGGCATATTTTCTACTCCATACCCACAAGAAACGATTGAATTATTACTCTCTTCAGCACAAGTCATATTTGATGAGGGTTTATTCCAGTGGAAGCCGGAAGAAATGATGAGGAGGGCTAAAGCTTATATCAAAATGATGGAAGCATCTGTTGGAGCGAAAGAGGGAGCCTTTGATTACATGGTGGAGGTTTTAATCAAACAGAAATAGTAATTTTCTGTTTGGATATTATCGACCGACAGTCGGTCTGAATCGAATGAAAGGTGTGATAAGTATGTCAGCTAGTATAAGGTCTTCGATGAAAGATTTTCACTTAATGGTGAGTGGACAAATCATTACTATTTTAGGTTCAACACTTTTACGTTTTGCCCTGTCATTATATGTGCTAGATATAACAGGGCGTGCTGATATATTCGCAGGATTATATGCGGTAACGAGTATTCCGTTTTTACTAGCTCCTCTCGGCGGAGCGATAGCAGATCGTTTCAATCGCCGTAATTTAATGGTTATTTTTGACTTTATCAACGCTGCGATTGTATTAAGCTTTATAGTTTTGTTATTTACTGGACCTGTATCTATTATATTGATTGGAACAATTATGTTTTTACTAGCAGTCGTTAGTGCAATGTATTCACCTGTTGTAATGGCGAGTATTCCGCAATTAGTTCCAGAGAATAAGTTAGAGCAAGCGAACGGTATCGTAAATGGTGTGCAAGCATTATCGAATATAGTTGCTCCTGTATTAGGAGGAATACTGTACGGCATAATTGGTTTGAAAATGCTCGTAATAATAAGTTTTCTTGCTTTCTTTTTATCTGCGATTTTAGAAATGTTTATTAAAATACCTTTTATAAAAAGAGCACGAGAAAGCCATATAATACCGACAATTGTAAAGGATATGAAAGAAGGATTTATATATGTTTTAAAACAACCATTTATTTTGAAATCTATGCTTTTAGCTGCATTACTAAATTTAATACTTACACCGCTATTTGTTGTTGGCGCTCCAATTATTATACGAGTAACAATGGAAAGTAGCGACACGTTATACGGAATTGGAATGGGATTGATCGATTTTGCTACTATTTTGGGTGCATTATCAATAGGTTTTTTTGCGAAAAAGCTACAGATGAAAACATTGTATTACTGGATGCTTTTAATAGCTTTATTAGTACTACCAATGGCACTATCAGTTACGCCAGTTATTCTTAATTTAGGATATTATCCACCATTTATCCTCTTTATACTTTCTTCTATTCTAATTGCAATGATCGTGACAATTGTATCCATCTATGTGATTACTGTAGTCCAAAAGAAAACACCAAATGAAAACCTAGGAAAAGTAATGGCAATTATAACAGCGGTATCTCAATGTATGGCACCAATTGGGCAAGTCATTTATGGTTTTATGTTTGAAGGATTCAGTATGAAAATTTATTTACCTATATTAGTTATTAGTTTCATAATGATAATAATAGCGATAGTGACGAAGAAAATATTATGGAATGAAGGGAACTAGCTCCATATGATTAGGAGAATGTTAAAAAGAGATTTCTCTCAAAATAAAATGATAATTACCATTCTATTTATGTTTATCATGTTATCAAGTCTTTTAATCGCAAGTGCTTCAAGTAACGTTATAAATCTATTGAACTCAACGGATCAATTGTTTAAAGCATCAAACGCACCGCACTTCGTACAAATGCATGCCGGAGAAATAAACCAAAAGTCAATTGATTCATTTGTAGCGCAAACTCCTTTTGTAAAAAAACAACAAACAGCAGAGATGGTTCAAATAGGCGGATCTAACATTTTTATAAAGAAGAAAAATCAAGCGGAACATAATAGTGTAATGGACATTAGCTTCGTTAAGCAAAATACTATTGTTGACTTTTTATTAGATTTAAATAATGAATTGATCGATGTTAGGAAAGGGGAAATAGGTGTACCAATTTATTATATGCAAAAATATAATTTGCGTATTGGAGATAAAGTAAGGCTTGTGAAAAATAATAATGAGCTAGAATTTACTATTTCGGCATTTGTTCGTGATGTTCAAATGAACCCATCACTTGTTAGTTCAAAACGATTTGTAATAAGCGATGAAGACTTCGAAAGAATAAAGGGTAATTTTGGAGAAAGTGAATATCTTATTGAATTCCAGCTAACAGATTTAAATAAAATAAATGAATTTGAAACTTTATACCAGTCATCAAACTTACCTCAAAAAGGTCCCTCTATTACGTATTCACTCTTTAAAACACTCAATTCATTAACAGATGGAATAATAGCTGCAGTGCTGATCATTATAAGTGCATTATTAATGCTAATCGCGATTTTATGTATTAGATTTACGATTATGACTTCAATGGAAGAAGATTATCGGGAAATTGGTGTTATGAAAGCTATAGGCATTCAAAGTAAAGATATTCAAAAACTATATGTAACAAAATATGTTGTTATTTCAGCTATCGGATGTATATGTGGATATATCCTTTCGTTATTTGTTACAAAAATATTTACCTCTAACATCGCACTTTATATGGGGACAGCTAATAAAAGTATTTTATATTATGTTGTGCCATTGATAGTCACAACATTGTTATTTCTAGCCGTTAGCCTTTTTTGCCGCATCATTTTGCGGAATTTCAGGAGAATTACAGCAATAGACGCTTTACGATCAAGAGATAAACTAGGAAAAAGAAAGATTAGAAGATTTTTTCTCTCTATCAAACTAAAATTACAAATGTAAATATATTTATTGGTATACAAGATGTAGTGAAACGATTTAAGTTATATCGAGTATTAAGTATCGTTTTAATTATTGCAGTGTTCATGATTGTTGTACCAGTTAACTTTTTGTACACGATTCAGTCACCGCAATTTGTTAATTATATGGGAACAGGAAAGAGTGATATACGAATAGATTTACAGCAATCTGAAAATATAGAAAAACGGTTTAATGACGTTATATCGTATGTCGGAAACGATGAAGAGGTAGAAAAATATGCAGCATTTGTAACGAGTACATTTAAAATGGTGAAAGCTGATGGTACACATGAAAACTTAAATGTAGAAGTGGGAGATTTCGCCCAATTTCCAATAGAATATGTTAAAGGTATGGCACCAAAAAATGAAAATGAGATCGCTCTCTCTTATATGAACGCAAATGAATTAAAAAAGAATATAGGGGATGAAATCGTTTTATTTGTAGAAGGAAAAGAGAAAATGCTAACTATTAGTGGTATATATCAAGATGTAACGAATGGAGGAAAAACAGCTAAAGCGAGTTTTTCTTATAATAAAGAAAATATATTATGGTACGTAGTAAATGTAGATATGAAACCCAAAGTGAATCTACAAGAAAAAGTGAAGGAGTATAAACAAAATTTTAATTCTGCAAAAATAACAGATACGGATAATTATTTATCTCAAACTTTAGGAGAGACAATTAAACAATTAAGACTCGTGACACAAGTGGCAATTTTGATTGCTATATTGATATCGGTTTTAATAACTGCGATGTTTTTTAAAATGTTATTGGTAAAAAATTCTTCGCAAATATTAATTATGAAAAGTATCGGCTTTTCCTACAAAGATATTCGTATACAATATGTTACTCGTTCTATTTCTATAGTATTAGTAGGTATTTTAACAGGGACATTTATAGCTGCTACGTTTGGAGAAACACTAATAAGCTGGTTAGGTTCATTTATGGGAGCAGCTCACATAAAGTTTGTTGTTAATCCAATCATTTCTTATGTAATTTGTCCAGCTATTTTATTTATATCTGTGACCGTAGCAACACTTTTCAGTAGTTTTACAGTGAAACAAACAAATGATTTAAAGCTAAATGGGGAGTAGGAGGTGTGTAATTTGAAAAAAATTTTAGAAGTAAAACAATTAAATAAAAAATACGAAATGGATGGAAATAAAACTTACCATATGTTAAAAAATATAAATTTAGAGATTTATGAGGGAGAGTTTATATCGGTTATGGGACCTTCTGGTTCAGGGAAATCGACGTTACTATATAATATTAGCGGAATGGATCAAATGTCATCAGGAAGTGTGAAAGTTGATAGTAAAGAAATAACATGTATGAAAGAAGAAGTGTTAGCAAAATTACGACTCAGCGAAATGGGATTTATTTTTCAACAGAGCAATCTTCTTAGAAATTTGAATCTTTTTGATAATATAGTTTTGCCTGCGTATTTAGCAAAATTTGAGAGCAGGAAAATAATAAATAAACGTGCACTTGAATTGATGAAAAAAACGGGAATTAGTCAAATTGCAACTAATAATATAACTGAAGCATCAGGAGGAGAATTACAAAGGGTATCTATTTGTAGAGCACTCATAAATAAACCTAATATTATTTTTGCTGACGAGCCAACGGGTGCTTTGAATTTAAAAGCGACAGAAGAGGTAATGGATATTTTAGCAAATATAAACCGTATGGGAACTACAATTTTGCTAGTTACTCATGACGTAAAGGTAGCAGCTAAAACAGAAAGAGTTCTTTTTATGGTGGACGGGGAAATTGTTAGCGAAATACAGATGGGTAAGTATAGAGACGATGATTTGAAAGTGCGAGAAGAGCAGTTGTTAAAATGGTTAACCGTACTTGGATTTTAAAGAGATAATATTTTTGACTCCTATTGAATATAGGAGTTTTTTCTTTGTTTGAAAGTTCAAAAAGAGATATAATAATTTTCTGACTATTGATTATGGAGGGGTATAAATGAAAAATGAAACGTTACGTACACAAGAAGATATATTAAAAATGCTTGATTCATTATTAAGACCTGCAGAACCATTTTGGAATGAATTTTATGTGAATAGAGAAAAAGATGTTCCGTTTTTTGAAAATGTTCCAGATGAGAATCTAGTTTCGTATATACAAAAAGAGAGTGTTTCAAAAGGGAAAGTATTAGAACTTGGATGTGGTCCAGGAAGAAACGCAATTTATTTAGCGAATGAGGGATTTGATGTAACAGCAGTAGATTTATCTATAGAAGGTATTAATTGGGCGAAAGAGAGAGCATTAGAAAACGGAATAGAAATACAATTTGTTTGTGAATCGATTTTTAATTTGGATTTTCAAGATGAATATGATTTTGTATATGATTCCGGTTGCTTGCATCACGTTCCACCACATAGAAGAATGAATTATGTTGATCTAGTTAAAAACTCATTAAAATCGGGTGGTTATTTCGGATTAACATGTTTTGCAGCAGGTGATTTGAATGAGCGAAATGGATCGGAAATAACGGACTGGGATGTGTATAGAGGATGGAGTTTGCAAGGTGGTCTTGCATATTCAGAAGAAAAGTTAAGAGAGATATTTAAAGAATTTGAAGTAATTGAAATTAGAAAAATGAAGCAAATTGAACAACCAAATAATATGTTTGGAGAATCATTTCTTTGGACAGCATTATTTAAGAAGAAATAAAACATAGATAATTGACAAACTCATGGTTTTTATAGACAATACACTTATAAGAATATACGTTCGGTTTTATTGTCCGATGTATGTTTTGCATAAATACATAACAAGGGGATGTCTCTAAATGGGTAACACAAATCAAAAAATCACTACATTTTTAATGTTTGAGGGCAAAGCTGAGGAAGCGATGAATTTTTACACATCGCTATTTAATCAATCAGAAATTGTAAGTATCTCTCGTTATGATGAGAATGGACCAGGTAAAGAGGGAACTGTAATTCATGCAACTTTTACGCTAAATGGACAAGAGTTCATGTGTATTGATAGTTATGTAAAGCATGATTTTACATTCACTCCAGCTATGTCTCTTTATGTAACTTGTGATACGGAAGAGGAAATCGAAACCGTTTTTAATAAACTAGCACAAGATGGAAAAGTTCTTATGCCTTTAGGTTCATATCCGTTTAGTAAAAAGTTTGGCTGGTTAAATGATAAGTATGGTGTGTCTTGGCAGTTAACTCTTGCTGGAGATGAATAATTAAAATAATATGGTGACATTAACGTCATAACAAAAGGGATGATTCAAGATTAATATGTATCATCCCTTTTATTTTTTGTTTTACAAACGTCACTGGTTTTTAAAAAACGTTGCATTGTTATAACTAAAGAAGAAAGACCATCGTTATTCAATAAGATTAAAATAGATTTAGCTACCCGTTGTATTTATAACAACTTTAGGTTTGTATATAATATAAAACTGCTAATTTAATTTTTTAGCTTATCTAGTAATGGAATTCATTAACTGGAAGAAGTCTTTAAAAAGTAATTTGGATACTTTATTTGAAGGTATGGTTTACGAATTAAACAACCTTCAAAAAATATAATAGTTGAAATTTGTTGGTTTTAGAATGAAGAAATTAGGCTCAATATACCAACTCAATTATTCATAATTGAGTTGTGGTATAATTTACATACAGGGGGAAAGTAGATGACACAACATAAAGAAGAGCAAATGAATGAGGCATTAGCATTATTTTACTTTGCATATAAAACTTTTACAGAAAAACCAGATGAAATAATAAAAGAGTATAGTATACAGCGTGTACATCATAGAATTCTGTTTTTTATCGCTCGTTTTCCAGGGCTTAGTGTAAATGAGCTGTTATCACTTTTAGAAATAAGTAAACAAGCTCTTCACGGACCGTTGCGCCAACTGTTAGATAAAGGACTTATTGAGAGTAATGAAGCTGCACATGATCGTCGTGTGAAACAGCTGTCTTTAACAGAAGAAGGAACAGACTTAGAGAAAAAACTGAGCGATGTTCAAAGAGAACAAATGGGAGCTATTTTCTCACAGTTTGGCGAATCGTGTGAAGAAAATTGGCATCAAGTTATGAATGAAATGGCAAATAGCCGTTCAGGATTTGATGCATGGACGTCTAAGCGTGAAATACCAGTAGAATAAAAGATAGAAACAGTATCTTGTTTTATAGTTTGAAAAATCATAAATTTTTATCTGTATATTTGGCAACTATGGATAAAAAATTCACATTGCCAAAAACTTTATATGTGTACGTATTGAAATTTTAAAATTCATATTTCCGAGAGGGGAATTATAATGATAAAACTTGTACTCATTCGTCACGGACAAAGTTTGTGGAATCTTGAAAATCGATTTACAGGATGGACAGATGTGGATTTATCAAAGAATGGATTAAGTGAAGCGAGAGAAGCAGGAACAATATTAAAAAAGAATGGATATACATTTGATGTTGCGTATACCTCGGTACTAAAACGAGCAATTCGTACATTATGGATTGTACTGCATGAAATGGATCTCACTTGGGTCCCTATACATAACTCATGGAAGTTGAATGAACGCCACTATGGTGCACTACAAGGATTGAATAAAGACGAAACTGCAAAAAAATATGGAGATGAACAAGTTCATATTTGGAGAAGAAGTATAGATGTGAGACCGCCTGCACTTACTGAAGATGATCCTCGATATGAGGCGAACAATCCAAGATATAAAACGTTAAAAAAAGATGAATTCCCATTGACTGAATGTTTAGAGGATACGGAGAAAAGAGTAGTTGATTATTGGCATTCAGAAATTGCACCGTCATTAAAAAGTGGTGAGAAAGTAATTATTTCATCGCACGGTAATACAATTCGTTCGCTAGTGAAATACTTAGACAACCTTTCAAGTGATGGTGTGGTTTCATTAAATATTCCAACTAGCATTCCGCTTGTTTATGAGTTAGATGAAAAATTACGTCCGATTCGTCATTATTACTTAAGTATGGATGGAGAAGTACCTGAAGGGGAAATTCCGAAACATATTTCTTTTTAACATGAAAATTTGAAACGCATGCTTGTCTACATATACAATGTAGATTCATGATAAAGTGAAACTTTAATCAGTGGAGGGTGTTCATCCCGCACTGATTATTAGCCTTCACCAATCGGGCTTTTATGGGCAGTTGATCCCGCACCTAACGTCTTTGCTTTCGCTGAATTTTGAGGTGGGGGGGCTTACTGCCCGTTAATGCGGGATAAAAGACGTGGCCTGTTTCTAATGTATATGCGATGTTGCTAACTTTAGAAGGTTGTCCACGTCTTTTGTCATAAAGAGAGCTGTTTGCGCATGTAATGGTATCGTGAGTAGTTTTGGAATGGAGGGTGATGTGATTGACGATCTCTAACATTCGAATTGGCTTATTTATTTTAGCAATCGTCTTTATTGTTCTTGTTTTCTTTTATTGGAGAAATGAAGAGTTGTACGAGGAGAAGAAACAACGAATTCGAAAAACGTGGTACGGTTTGTTCATAACATCAGTCACAGTTTATTTCACGATAAAAGGAATAGATTTAACCCTCTGGAAAAATCTTTTAATGTTTACTGCGATGGTAATTTTCGTTGATATTGCATTCATTTTGACACCAAATATTTCAGAAATATGGGGCGCAAAATTCAGCGATATTGGAAAGACGGTCCAATCAATTAAAAGGTCATTAATTGCTTCAAAAGCAAGGGGAGAAATATATACGACAATTATTCAAAATGTGAATCCAACAGCCTTTGGGACAATGGAATGGCATACGGAAGAGGAATATACAAAAAGCTTAAACACATTTTTAGATTCATATGGGGAAAAGATTGGTGCGAAAATTGTTGTATTTGAAGCGGTGAAGGAATTAAATACAAACTTTCGTGGTATCCGCTCTCAATTTAGTATTATGGTTCCATTAGAACACATCGAGCAATTGAATGAGCAGAAAGCGGTGCAAGTAGAAAATGTCGGAATTATACCAGCAAAAATAGTTAGTGATGTTTTCATTGTTATTGATGGGAAGAAAAATAACCTTCAAGATCGAGATTTTGAAAATGTATATAATTTAACAATTCATCATAGTTATTTTAGTAAATGAGGACAGAATCTTTTTCTGTCCTTTTCACCTATACATAAAGGGAGAACAAATTCAGACAAGCTTGTATAAAATTGGACAATCATTCCTACACTAGCACGTAGAGGTGATTGTAGTGATAAAAGATTATGACAATGATTTTTTTAAAGAAGATAATGAAGATACAACAGATTTCTCTTTAATAAAAGGAGATACTTTGCAGCAAGTAGAAGAGTTAGAAGAAGAATTAAAAAGAAAATGATACGTGTACACTCTGTCTGCATTTGCTATATAATATAAATAAAAGGTTGTATCTTTTTGAAAAGGGGGAGAAGAGATGGCAGAAGTAAATGCTCAAAAATCTTCGTTTTTTAAAACTAAAAAAGAAGAATCAAATACAGATTTCTCTCTTGTGAAAGGTGCATTAACAGAAAATATAAATCGTTTAGAAAAACTTATGGATAGTAATAGTTCGAAATATGCTCGAGTGAAAAAAATACAGGAAAATGCATAAGAGCATTTTCCTGTATTTTTTTATTTTGCATTAAACTTTTCTTTTACTTTTAAAGGTAAATCCGCTTTTTGAATTTCTTCATAGGATTTTACTTCAATCGATGATATTTCATTTTTATCTTTATTTTCTTGGTCTACATAAATGCACAAAAATGCCTTTTCATTTAATTTTTGATCGTTTGATTGTTTTTTACTTCTAAATGTAATTTGTTTTCTTACTCCATCTTCATCATATGCCGGCAATGTGTAGTTCCGTAAGTTTCTACCTTCTATCTTTTCAATAAACCCTTCACCTTTTATCTGTACGTAATATACATCCTTACCGATTCTATTTAGAGAAGCTCTTTCGCACCCGATAGTTAAGTTGCAAAATAATAAACTTAGTGTAATAACAGATAAAAATTTTTTCATTTTCATTATCTCCTTTAAATTATGTATTTAAAGTATGCGGTTATTTTTTAAATAGAAAAATCGATTTTGATTACAGCACTCTTACAATCTTGTAAGAGTATAGCTTATTTACACTAAATTAAAAAATATGAGGATGGAATGAATAGGTTATAATGAATTTTTGAAATCTTAAAATAAAAGTAAAATAATGAATCATGGTATAATAATAAAGGACGTACATATTATTTTGTCAATTGGAGAGGAGCTTAAAAATGTATTCTACTTTAGAACAATTAACAAAGCACCCTGTATTTTATCATTTTGCAGAAATTTCAAAGATTCCTAGAGGATCAGGTAATGAAAAAGAAATTAGTGATTACTTAGTGAGTTTCGCAAAGGAACGTAATTTAGAAGTTATTCAAGACGAAGCGTTAAATGTCATTATAAAAAAAGAAGCTACTTCTGGTTAT
Organism: Bacillus sp. RC252; assembly: GCF_044909215.1. Taxonomy (NCBI): domain Bacteria; kingdom Bacillati; phylum Bacillota; class Bacilli; order Caryophanales; family Bacillaceae; genus Bacillus; species Bacillus sp. RC252. The sequence continues at coordinate 17,073 of NZ_JBIYDV010000021.1, forward strand.
GAGAATGTTCCAGCTATTATCATTCAGGGGCACTCTGATATGGTGTGTGAAAAAAACCAAGCGACAGTTCATGATTTTGAGAAAGATCCAATTGAATTAAGGATTATTGGAGATATGTTATATGCAAACGAAACTACTTTAGGTGCTGATAATGGTATTGCCGTTGCATATGCATTAGCATTATTGGATTCAACAGACATCCCGCATCCAGCTTTAGAAGTTGTTATTACAACTGAAGAAGAAACGACAATGGGCGGTGCATTCGCTGTTGATTCAAATCATTTTGACGGAAAAATATTTATTAATATTGATTCTGAAGAAGATCATAAATTACTAGTGAGTAGCGCAGGTGGTGCGAAAGCAGTTGAAACGATTTCAGTGATTTGGGATGAAGCGTCAGTAGATATGGACACATACCGACTATATGTTGGGGGACTTAAAGGTGGACATTCTGGTTTGGAAATTGATAAACAACGCGGTAATGCGAATAAAGTATTAGGACGAGTTTTACGTGATTTATCACTTCACATTCAGTTTAATATGAGTGAAGTTCATGGCGGCTTAAAAACAAATGCAATTCCGCGTGAAAGTGTAGCTACAATTTTATTACGTGCAGAAGATGTACAGCAAGTAGAAGAAAAACTAAAATCATGGACACGTATGTTACAAGAAGAGCTACGTGCTGTTGATCCGGATGTTCATGTTTCACTTACAAAAGTAGAAGAAAAGGCGGAAAAAGTCTTTTCTAAAGAAACACAAAAACAGCTTATTTCTTCATTATTCTTAATTCCAAATGGTATACAAAGTATGAGCATGGATATTAAAGGTCTTGTAGAAAGCTCAACTAATTTAGGAGTTATTCAAACACTGCAAGATGAGATTAAATTACGAAGCGAAGTGAGAAGTTCTGTAAGTAGCTTAAAACAACATATTGTAGATGAAATTAAGTATATTGCGGAATTAGTAGGGGCAACATTTGAAAAAGAGTCTGAATATCCAGAGTGGCCATATAATCCTAATTCGCCTATCCGTAATTTATTCGAAAAAGTGCACCAAGAAAAATACAGCAAAGATGCTGAAATCTTCGCAGTACATGCAGGAATTGAGTGCAGTGTATTTGTTCAAAAAATGCCTGAGTTAGATGCTATTTCATTCGGTCCAGATATCTTTAATGTTCACACTCCAGATGAACATATTAGTATTTCTTCTGTTGTGAATAACTGGGGATTTTTCGTTGATGTAATGCAGGGAACGAAAGAATTAGCTAAGTAATAAAAGACGGAATAAAAAGCAGCCTAAATTTATAGGTTGCTTTTTTGTATAGAATTTTATGTGAAGCAAAATAATGGCCAAGAAATTTACCTATTGTTGATTTAAAATAAAGTTTGATAAAAAGATCTATTTTGCAGAGTATCTCTTTCTTCAACAATCGGTCCATTTAATTGAATAAGACTACACAAAAAGTCGCTTTCCCTTACCTAAGAAAAGCGACTTTTTAGATTGGTTTTCCCCTTATTATCAAGCTTTTTACTTTAAGTTCCTTTGACTAATAAGGTTTACTTCAGTAAAATAAGGTATATTATATTTGTTGAATAGATTCTCTTTAAAGACAAGAAAAGTAGGTGAACAAAGTGGGGAAATATCAATTGGATTACAAAGGTCAGGCAGCTGTGGCAAAGTTTCATGAAAAACAGACGCCTGCCAAATTTGATAAAAAGCAGCAACTTGAAAAATTGCGTGCGGAGTATTTGAAAAAGAAGCAAAAACAAACAGATAAATAATACGTTATGTTTTTCTGAATTTTCTTTATGTAATGCAAACAAACACAAGAAAATAGGTAAGTTATTCATCGTTCAAATATATACAGGCTATTTTTTCAAACCTCTTACTTAATGAACTAAAAAGTCGATTCCTTGAGATGGAAATCGGCTTTTTTAATAAGTGACATTTCCTTAGCGTTGTAAATCCGCATTCTCGGATTTATTATAACTTGGTTAATTTGACTTGTGTAATTTATTACGTTATGATTTTTCATTATAACTGAAAGGCTTGAAGATAATGATTCGTCGTTTGAAAAAGTTTAAAAATGTCGCTGTCGTATTAAGCTTCTAAGGAAATTGCAAAAATCTACAATACTTAGAAGCGAGGAATATAGTTATGAAGCATCCATTATTTAATCATTGGTCTGAAACAAAGTATTTAAAAGATATAGTAACAAATCCACTCATTGAAGTAGGAGAGTACTCCTATTATTCAGGGTATTATGGAAATCAAAATTTTGAAGATGGTTGTGTAAGGTATTTATGGGGCGATGCTAAGTCCCAAACACTTTTCAATCCAATTGAACAGATGGGTTGGCATCTTGATAAGCTCATTATTGGAAATTATGTTTGTATTGCAAGTGGAGTTGTCATTCTAATGGGTGGGAATCATAATCATCACGCTGAATGGATTACAGTGTATCCATTCGCTGAGCAAATCGGACAATCTTATGAACCGAAGGGTGATACAGTCATTAAAAGTGATGCCTGGATTGGTATGAATGCTACAATAATGCCTGGCGTTACAATCGGTGAAGGTGCAATCGTTGCGGCAGGATCTGTCGTATGTAAAGATGTTCCGCCATATACAATAGTGGGCGGTAATCCTGCTAAGGAAATAAAAAAACGGTTCACTGATACAGAAATTAATATGCTAATGGAAATGCGTTGGTTTGATTGGGATAGAGAATTGATTGAGAAGGTAATTCCTCTTTTATCTAGTCCAGCCATTGAACCATTATTTACTTTTTATAAAAATGAAGTGAAAAATAAATAAATCAGCTAGAAAAACTACATTCAATATAGGATGTAGTTTTTTTATTATTTGTACTAGAAACAATTATGAAATAATCTCCCCATTATGGTTTAGTTTTTATAAATTATCTTAAGAAAAATTACGAAATATAACCAGTAGTTCTTAATATATTTTATTTATAATTCAAATGATTGAACAAAATTGTTTCTTCATTTTCCCTGTAAGGTTTTCCATCACGAAGTATTCGCCAGGAAGTAGAAAAAAGGTAGCTCATATATTAGAAGTTTCAGCGATATTCCAAAAGTATTCACCTGAAGTATTTGGTGGACAGCAACATGTGTACTTGTGCATGAGCCGGCCATTATACAGTTTATAAAATCTGCAGCAATGATTCTTTTTTTGTGAGATGGCGAAAAGGGATTTTTTATGTGCAATTCATTATGTTTTCTTAACAAAACATCTAGTGCTTTCTTATCTTAAAGGGGAACATATTTATTACTTAGATTGTCTATTACATGTATTACTAAAAATGGATATTCAAATTAAATACAATAAATCCCGTTTGATACCCATTTTTATGTATTACAAAAGTATGAAAGGACTTATTATTTTGAAAAATAAAAGGATGTGTATTGGTGGTGGACAAGTTTAATACTTTTACAGATGAAGCATTGCAAGTGGAAACGAAAAAGACATAACTCAAACAGTAGCTTATCAATCATACAAACGTAGGAGGATATATATGACGAAACCAGTTGTAGACGTAAAAAACATTCAAAAAGTGTACGGTAAAAAAGGTGAGAATCAATCACATGCATTAAAAGGTGTTTCATTCTCGATTCAAGAGGGGGAGTTTGTTGGGATTATGGGGCCATCTGGTTCTGGCAAAACGACATTATTAAATGTAATTTCAACTCTTGATAAAGCGACAGGTGGCGTTATTGAAATTGCAGGAACGGATATTACGAAAATGAAGCAAGGTGAGCTTTCTGATTTCCGTTCGCAAAAGTTAGGATTCATTTTCCAAGACTTTAATTTATTAGAGAATTTATCTATTTACGAAAACATTGCACTTCCATTATCCCTTCAAGGTGTCCCATCACGAAAAATTGGGCCGAAAGTAGAAAAGGTAGCTGATATGTTAGGGATTGTAACAATACTTCAAAAGTACCCATCTGAAGTATCTGGTGGACAGAAACAGCGTTCAGCAGCAGCACGTGCGTTAGTGCATGAGCCTGCAATTATTTTAGGGGACGAGCCAACAGGAGCTCTTGATTCTAAAAATGCAACTAGTTTACTTAATGCGATGACAAATTTAAATAAAGAACAAGGCGTATCGATTATGATGGTTACGCATGATCCATACAGTGCAAGTTACTGTCAGCGTATTTTATTCATTCAAGATGGTGAGTTATATAAAGAAATTTACCGTGGTGGTAAACGTGAAGAGTTTTATAAAGAAATTTTAGACGTGCTTGCAGATTTAGGCACACAAAAAGCGTAAGAAAGGAGGTTTGGGCATGTTATTTAAACTTTCCATGTCAGGGTTGAAAAGTAAATTGCAAGATTATATTGTATTACTTATTGGTCTTATTGTATCTATTTCTACTTTCTATATGTTTCAAACGCTATCACTAAATAAAGTGTTCCTTGAATCTAATGCAAACATTGGTCCTATTGTATTAATATTCCAAATAGGTTCCTCTTTATTAGCGATTGTAACATTTTTTTACATTATGTATGCAAACTCTTTCTTATTATCTCTTCGCCAAAAAGAGTTTGGTATGTATATGATGTTAGGAGCAAAAAAGTATAAAGTTACATTACTGATGTTCCTTGAAACAATTATATTAGGTGCGGCGTCACTTGTGATTGGGATTACAAGTGGTGTAGGACTTGCAGAAGGTATCGGACAGTTATTAATGAAACAATTGGAGTTGACTGGAGAAGGTTACCAAGCTTTGTACATTCCATCAATGGTCGTTACTTGCATCTTCTTCTTTGCATTATTTGTACTATCAGCAAGTATGAATAGTATTAAATTGTCACGTATTTCTATATTACAACTTGTACATGCAGGTGCACAAACAGAGCGTGGCGCGGTAAAAGGAAAAATGACAGTTGTAGTTGCATTACTTGGTCTGATTTTGTTAGGTATTGGTTATGCATCATTGCTCTATATACCACAGGCAAAAAATCTAGGAACCGTTCCTACATTAATGGCTCTTGGATTAATCGCAGCAACTGTTAGTACTTACATGTTGTTTGGATCACTTCTCCCAGTTATGATAAAAAAAATAAAAAGTAATAAAAAGCGTAGTGAAAAAGGGCTTAATGCTTTTACCTTTGCTCAATTAAACTTCCGCATTAATGGCTTAACAAATGTGCTTGCGACGGTAGCAATCTTAGTAGCCCTTGGAGCAGGTGGAATTGCGTGTGGTATGGCATTTAAAAACGACGTTTTAAAGCAGACTGATAAAGGAACAATTTACGATTCGGTAGTTCATAATCCAACAGCAGAAGAAAAGAACATTTTGAGTAGTATTTTATTTCAAGAGAAACTTGAATATCGTTACAAAGTAGATGATAAGTATGTTTATTATATAAAAGAAGAGCTAGAGAACAATCATCCTTTAGTAAAAGATAGAAAAAATGAGAAGATAATGAAAGTTTCAGAAGAGATTCCCATGGATGCATTTGCATTGTCAAGACAATGGGGTAAAGAGGATGCAAAATCAAAACAATGGAGCGACGCTTTCGAAACAATTCAGCCAAATTATATATATCCTAATCATAAAATAAAAATTGTAGATCAAAACATATACGATAGTATGAAAGGTAAAGAAAGTACTGTGTTTATTGGGAAAACAGATGATTTTGAAGCATATTTAAAAGAATGGAAAAAACTTGATGAATTACAGGTAGTTAAGTATAAAAATGTGAAATCTGAAGAGCTGTATAGTAAGTATCAACAATATATTGCAAATCAAGGTTTTTCCAGCGGACTAATGTTTATGGGGTTCTTCGTTGGAATTGCGTTTTTAGCAATGATGGCAAGTTGCTTAATGTTTAAAATTCTATCTGGTGCATCTAAAGATAGTATACGTTACCAAATGCTTCGTAAAATTGGTGTTCGCCAGGAATTATTAACACAATCGATTTATAAGGAGTTATCCTTCGTATTCTTAGTCCCAGCAATTATCGGGATTGTTCACATATTAGTTGGTATGAATATGTTTGGCCCTCTTTTAATCGATCCGTATTTTCGTATTTGGTTACCAATTGTTATTTTCATAGTGATTTACTCGATTTACTACTGGATTACAGTTCAATTGTATAAAAGAATTGTACTTCCGAAAGAAGGTTAATGTAATAATGTTATGTATACTAAGTATCATCATAATTGGCCCCCGTTATGATGAAGTGAAAAAATATCATGTAAGCAAAATAGAAAGTGGATTTGAGATACAAATATGCAGCAATGAGCGGCAGAAAGTGTTAGAAAAAAAGTAAATACAAGTAGGGGGCGCATTTCATGTATAACTTACAAGAAGATATGTATGAGCAATTAAAAGAGAAAAATACTATTCTTTCTATATCTTAATAATGAAGGGAAAAGAAGAGGGAAAATAGCATCGTTCCTACATTGAGTACTACTTTAACCTTATTTGTAGGAACTCTTGCACTATCCCCTTACAATAAAATTGAATAATCATCCAATATTAATTGTTAACTATTATCGGAATTTTGACAGGATAGAACAATTTTCAAAAAAATATCTTGTATTCATTGTGTCTATTATAGCTATTATTTAAAATTGGGTTTGCACCAAAAGAGTGTAAATAAACATAAAACTTGTAAACTTTATTCATCATAAGGATTATCGTTTTAGAAAAGGAGTGTGTGTTGAAAAAATTTTTAAAGGTAATTTTAATCTTATTAGTAATATTTATAGGAATTATGTTGGGAAGCATAATTTTAAATAAAACATATCATACAGAGTTTAAGTCTTTAGATAACACGGATCAAAACATGTTAAAAGAATTATCTACTATTTATAAGAGCTTCGAAGAATCGAGTGATAAACTTTGGAATGAAGATTATCGCTTCGAAAAAATGCCATTGGTTCTGATACGTAGTAATAAAGACGGGGGATTCTTTAGACAAGAAGCTTATGCAGTTAATGTAACGGGATTAGAAAATAGTATTTTTGCAAAGGAAATAAAAGTCTCAAATTCTCTGCATCTATCTAAAGTCTATCGCTTAACTCGTTTTGATTTTAGAACTATTTCTACCTGGATTCCTTGGAACCTTGGGACAATAAATATTAACGATATGGATGTATTTTATTTAAAATATCATCCTAAAATGTTTAGTAATCCAGATTTATATTTTGATTTTTCATCTTTCTTATTACATGAAGGTTTTCATGCTTATAAACAAAAAGATTGGACATATGATGCAAATGGTGGAGAGTCTATTCACGAATATCCGATTAATAAAGAAAATTACGCGCTAATGGGATTAGAATTTAAGCTATTAGATAAAGCAATGATTGATACGAACCCAGAAAGTATTAATCAGGCATTATATGATTGGACAATTGTACGTAACTATCGCTATAAAAAATGGCCTCAATTAATTGGAGAAACAAAAACTGAAGCAATAGAAGGTTCAGCACGATACTTAGAGTATCGTTATAGTAAATTAACTGGTGGAAATCTTATGGTACTTGCAAAGAAACAGAAGCCATATCATGTTACTTTTATGGAGGCGTTCAACTTCATTGCTAATGGACAGGCAGAATCTCCAAGGTTTTTAGAGCGGAATATGAGATATGAGACTGGTTCAGCCCTTGAATTAAGCATGGACAAAGTAAATATTCCATGGAAAGAAGCTATTGAAGATAGTGCAATCAAACAAGGAAAGACACCATATGAAGTATTAAATACGTACTTTAATATAAATAATACGCCCACAATTGAAAATAAAATCAAAGAAATTAAAGAGAACAATGACTATGAAACACTTTTAGAACAAGGAGAAAAACTGGTGAAAATAAGTAACGAGTAAAGAAAATACGATTTGAAAAAGAATTTTCTTTAAAGAGCGTATTGAAGAGGATTCTTTTTTCATTTTATAAGTTATATACACTACCGGTGTAATCAAAAAAAATTAATTAAAAGAAGGAATCTCAAAATAATTTTTTTTATTAAAAGCTAAATTTAATGAAGAAGAAAAATTATTAATTGTAAATGAATCTAAAGAAAATTTTGAACAATATTTAAGACGTTATCTTTTATATCGATTATGTTACTTTTGGTCATTCAATTGCAGGTTTACAAAAAAGAGGATAGAAATGTACCGTCTGCTTATGCTTTTAGTTGTTCAATATGAGAAAAATGTGGAGGAATCATATGGAGTCAAAAATTCTTATTGTTGATGATGATAAAGAGATTAGAAATCTTATCTCTGTATATTTGGAAAATGAAGGTCTGAAAACTCAAAAGGCAGAAGATGCTATTGAAGCGTTAGAACTGTTAGAAGAAAAGCGATTCGATCTTATTATTTTGGATGTTATGATGCCTAATATGGATGGCATTGAAGCGTGTATGAAGATTAGGGAAGAACGAAATATGCCTATTATCATGCTTTCTGCAAAATCAGAGGATATAGACAAAATTCAGGGTTTAGCCTCTGGTGCCGATGATTATTTATCAAAACCGTTTAATCCGTTGGAGTTAATCGCTAGAGTAAAATCCCAATTAAGAAGGTTTAAAAAATATAATACAAATACAGATAATGATAAAAGTGTCCTAGAAATTGGTGATTTGACCATAAATACAGATACACGTCAAGTATGGATAAGAGGCACGGAAGTAAGGCTAACTCCAAAAGAGTTTGATATACTCGAACTACTTGCTCGTAACAAAGGGATTGTTCTGAGTGTTGCAAAAATATATGAAGCAGTTTGGAAAGATGCTTTTTATAAATCGGATAATACCGTCATGGTGCATATTACAAAAATAAGAGACAAAATTGAAGAGGATTCTAAACATCCAATTTATATTAAAACTGTTTGGGGAATTGGGTACAAAATATGAAGAAGGTTAGTTTTAGAAATAAGATAATAATAAAACTTCTTGGTGCTGTTGCAGTTAGTTTTTTTGTTTCGTTTGGTTTAACAATCCTCACTTTTATATATATTATAATACCATTAAATCTAAATCACTATCTTGATGATCTTAGTACATTTGAAAATAATATACTTACATTTCTTATATTTGCGTTAGCGATCTTTACTTTTATTATCATTTTTTTAATATTGGTTCGAAAGAAAATAGTATATTTGAAGCTCATTTCTGATAATGTGAATGATATTGCCAATGGAAAACTGGGTTTGACAATTGGAACGTACAAAAAATGAACTCATAACCAACGTATCTCATGACTTACGCACACCGTTGACATCTATTATCGGCTATGTAGATTTATTAAAAAGAGGGCAATACGACAGTAAAGCACAATTACAGGAGTATCTCGAAACCACTTATTTAAAATCACAGAGATTGAAATATCTAATTGATGAACTATTTGAGTACACCCGTTTATCAGACATCGATGCTAAGTTAAACATTAACGAAGTTGATTTATCAGGCTTGTTGGAGCAAATAGTTGGAGAATACATTCCTATATTTGAAAAGGAAAGCTTAATCGTTCAAAAATCAATCACACAAGAAACAATACCTATCTTCATAGATGTAGAAAAAATGGTACGTGTATATGAAAATCTCTTTATGAATGCGATAAAGTACAGCATAAAACCATCCGAATTATCCGTATGTCTTGAATTAATGGATAACAAAGCAATTTTGAAAGTGTCAAATACAGTCGAGAAACCGCCTGTTAGCGATCCAAATAAATTGTTTGAAAGGTTTTTCAGGGGGGACAAGGCAAGAAAAGATGACCAGGGAAATGGTCTGGGGCTTGCTATCTCAAAAAGAATCGTTGAGCTTCATAATGGTAATATACATGCAGAATATAAAGACGACTGGATGTCCTTTATTGTTGAACATCCAATTAAATAGAATGGCTTATGGAATTATAGGTTCCATAAGCTTTTTTTATAAAACTTAAGAATTCTTAAGAATTTTATGGGGTGTTTCCTAATTTTCATAGTTTATCATGTATGTATTGAAAGCGATGAGGAGAGTGAAGAAATTAAAAAAGAAAATTTTCTTTGTAGCTTTCAGGTGGATACATAGTGACAATCTCATTGAAAAGGTGATAAATAGATGAAGAAGAAAAATAAAGTGTTAATTACTAGTGTATTAGCAATTGGAATTGCTGCTGGATCATATTTTGCATTTGCTGGCGGCGGTTCGGAAGTAGCAATGGAATATAGCGGTTATAAAGTTATAGAAAAACAAATTGAAAATGCACAAAAATTTGGCGGTGAAGTTATTCCAAATGGAATTGAAACAATTTCATTCGATCCAACAAAAGGTACGTATGAATCAGCTGTTAAAAAAGGCGATGAAGTGAAAAAAGGTCAGCTTCTGTTTAAATATAATGCCCCTACTGCTAAACAAGGTGTAACGGAAGCAGAAATGCAAAAGAAAATCGCACAAAAAGAAGTAACATTGTATCAAAAACAACTTGATGCAGCGAAACAAAAATTACAAAAAGATAAAAATGCTGGTCTTCCTCAGGAAGCATTAAAAGCATCGGAAATCGAAGTGCAACAATTAGAATCACAACTTGAAATGAAAAAATTTGAAGTTGAAAAATCTGATGAAATGATTAAAGAAGCAAAAGAGAAAGTAAACACACTTTCTGTAACGAGTCCTGCTGATGGTGTAATTGATGATATCGTAAAAACTGCTGATGAAAAAACAGGTATGAGTGGCATTACATTTCGTCACGCTGGTCCATTTAAAGTAAAAGGTCAACTTTCTGAACATGAACTTGCTAGCATGAAAGTTGGGCAAGAAGTAACTGTCTCATCAAAAACTGTCACTGGTAAGAATTGGATAGGAAAAGTAACAGAAATCGGTTCTACACCATTAAAGAGTATGGACGAAAATAAAACTGTTTCTAATTATCAATTCACTGTCACATTAGATAATAGTGAAGAATTACAAAACGGCTTCCATGTATACGTAACGAGTAAATCTGGCGAAGCAACTGGTACGATTGTTCCGAAAAGCAGCATCGTGAAAAAAGGTGACAAAAATGTTGTCTTCGTTGTAAAAGACAGTAAAGCGAAAGAACAAGCGATTACTGTTGAATTCGAGACAGATAGCGAAGCAAAAGTTTCTGGAGTGAAAAAAGGAGAACAAATTATCTCTAAACCTGAAAAAGATTTAAAAGATGGTATGGAGGTTGTCGTTGAATGATTAATTTAAAAGGCATCACGAAATCCTTCCAAAATGGTGCAGAAGCCGTTCAAATATTACACGGAATTGACGTAACTCTGAACCAAGGAGAATTCACTTCTATTATGGGACCGTCTGGTTCTGGTAAATCAACATTAATGAACATTATCGGTTGCTTAGATAAACCAACGACAGGTACGTACGAACTAGCTGGTCAAAATATTTCAAACATGTCTGAAACAGAACTTGCACATGTTCGTAATAAAGAAATCGGATTCGTATTCCAAAACTTCATGTTACTACCAAGACTTACAGCACTACAAAATATTGAATTACCTCTTATTTACGCTGGAGTCGATAAAAAAGAAAGACGTGAGCGCTCATTAGCTGCTTTAACAAAAGTAAGTTTAGCTGATCGTGCTACTCACCTGCCAAATGAATTATCAGGTGGACAAAAACAGCGTGTTGCGGTTGCTCGTGCAATCGTAAATAACCCGAAATTTATTTTAGCCGATGAACCGACAGGTGCACTTGATACGAAAACAAGTACACAAATTATGGACCTCTTTTATGAATTAAACAAGCAAGGCTCAACAATCATTATGATTACCCACGATCGTGAAATCGGTGAAGCGGCTGCCCGCCAAATTGTAATTCGTGACGGAAATATCGTCCAAGATTGGAGAGGTTAATTTTGAACACGAGTGAAACTATACGCATGGCCCTTTCCTCTATCTTTGCTCATAAAATGCGTTCTATCTTAACGATGCTAGGAATTATTATCAGTATTAGCGCCATCATTACCATCATTTCAATGGGTGATGGTACAAACGCAAAGTTTAAAAAAGAATTAGGGCAAGGAAAAGATACGGAAGTAACCATTTACTATAACAACCCCGATTATGGAACAGATAGTGCCAAAATCACAACTGATATGCTCAAACGTCTTCAAACTGTGCCAGGCGTTAAAGATGTTGATCCAGATGTGAGTATGAAAGTAAAAGCATCTTCTGGTTCAAAAGAAGTCTCTCTTAATCTAAAAGGTGGAACAGTCGCCTTTATGACAGATGCGAAAATAAAATTAGTTCACGGTCGGGAATTAAACGATAGTGAACTAAAACAAGCAATCTCTGCAGTTATTTTAAATGAAGAAACTTTCAACAAATTATTTAATGGTTGGGAACCAAATCTATATACAGACATAAAAGGAAAACCGTATAAAGTAGTCGGTGTTTATGAAGCAAAAAATGATTCCGGAATGGCTATGTCAGCAGGTTATACATCACTTGAAAATGCTCCTGTCATTTCAGGAGTGACTGAGTATGAATCTGTAAAATTAACACTAACTTCACCAACAGAACGTAAAAGTGTAGAAAAACAAGCTGTTTCTATTTTGAACGAGATGAAAGCTCCTAAATTTGAGCATAAATTTAAAGCTCAAGATATGGGTGAATTTACGAAGCAATTAGACGAATCAATCGGTATGATGAAAATGGTATTCGGTGGTATCGCTGCTATCTCCTTACTTGTTGGTGGTATCGGTGTAATGAATATTATGCTTGTATCCGTAACAGAACGTACACGTGAGATCGGTATTCGTAAAGCACTTGGTGCAACACGCGGTAAAGTATTAACACAATTCTTAATTGAATCTTGTATTTTGACTGGACTAGGTGGTTTCATCGGATTCATGCTCGGTATTTTCTTCGCTTGGATCGTCTCAATCTTTGCCGGATGGCCTCTCGTTGTCTCAACAGAACTTGGACTTCTTGCAGTAGGCATTTCAATGCTAATCGGTATTGCATTTGGTTTACTACCAGCTAACAAAGCTGCAAAACTTGATCCAATTGAATGTTTACGATATGAGTAAAAAAACGTAGGAGTGTAAACTCCTGCATTTTTTCTGTTGAAGCCGAGAAATTTTAACAGTTTTTTTAAATCTTAAGGATTATTAAGGATTTTCACTCCAGTTTCTTCATGTTTGGATTTTAAACTATGGTTGTAAAGTTAATCTATTGGAGTGACTAAATATGAAGCATTTGTCTTTTTTATCTCAATGTATAACTAATCCAAGAAACGTCGGTGCAGTACTTCCAAGTTCAAAGTTTCTCGCAGAAAAAATGATGGAAAACATTAATTTTGAGAACGCTAAATATATTATTGAATATGGGCCAGGTACGGGTGTATTCACTGAGAAATTACTTAAAAAACGAAATTCGAATACCACTCTTATGCTAGTGGAAAATAATAGAGAGTTTTATTTAATGTTGAAAGAAAAATTTAAAAAAGAGAAAAATTTATTCATTGTATGGGGGTCTGCGGAAAATATCGACGAGTATCTAAAAAACTTCTCTATTCCTTATGCAGACTATATTGTTTCTGGTCTTCCTTTTGCTAGTTTGCCCCAAAATGTTTCAGATGAAATTTTATTAACTACCACAAAAATTTTAAAGAAAGATGGGGTATTTATTACTTTTCAATATACAAAATTTAAAAAGAAGTTCCTTAATCAGTTTTTTGATACAATAGATGAGAAATGGGAGCTTAGAAACGTACCACCTGCTTTTGTTTTTAGCTGTTCAACACCAAAAATAAGGGAGAAAAATATGGAAGCTAAAATTCTTATTGTTGATGATGATAAAGAAATCAGAAACCTTATTTCTATTTATTTGGAAAATGAAGGTTTGCAAACTCAAAAGGTTGAAGATGCTATTGAGGCCTTAAAACAGTTGGAAGAAAAAGAGTTTGATCTCATTATTTTGGATATTATGATGCCTAACATGGATGGAATTAAAGCATGTATGAAGATTAGGGAAGAACGAACTATTCCCATTATCATGCTTTCTGCAAAATCCGAAGATATGGATAAAATTCAGGGGCTTACTTCTGGTGCCGATGATTATTTGTCAAAACCGTTTAACCCATTAGAATTAATTGCTAGAGTAAAATCTCAATTAAGAAGATATACAAAATATAATACTGAAACGAACAAGAATAAAAATATTATTGAAATTGGTAATTTGACCTTGAATACAGATGCACGTCAAGTATGGGTAAGGGGAAAGGAAACCAGGCTTACTCCTAAAGAATTCGATATACTTGAACTTCTTGCTCGTAACAAAGGGATGGTCTTAAGCATTGAAAAAATATATGAAGCTGTTTGGAAGGAGAATTTTTACAAATCGGATAATAATGTAATGGTACACATTACAAGAATTAGAGATAAAATAGAAGAAGATTCCAAACATCCCATCTACATTAAAACAGTATGGGGAGTAGGATATAAAATATGAGGATGTTTAAACTTAGAAATAAGTTAGTTGCAAAACTTCTTATTGCGGTAGCAATTAGTTTTTTTGTTTCACTTGGTGCGATATTTCTCTTCAGTAAATTGCTTTATCATCTATCCGTAAAAAATTATCTGCCCGAAGTTACTCTAGTTACAGGTTATATTTATACGCTAATTTTGTTTTCAATCATAATCTTTATCTTTATTGCAGTATTTTTGTTAATGGTGCGGAAAAAATTATTATATTTGAAACTTATTACCGAGAGCGTTCACCATATTGCTAATGGAAAACTTGGTTTAACAATCAGAATAGAAAGTAGGGACGAATTGACCCAACTTGCTCAAAATATTAATTATATGTCCAAGGAATTGGAGAATACATTTGAACAGGAAAGACAATTGGAACGTACAAAAAATGAACTCATTACCAACGTATCTCATGACTTACGCACACCGTTGACATCTATTATCGGATATGTAGATTTATTAAAAAGAGGGCAATACGACAGTAAAACACAATTACAGGAATACCTCGAAACCACTTATTTAAAATCACAGAGACTGAAATATCTAATTGATGAACTGTTTGAATATACCCGTTTATCAGACCTCGATGCTAAGTTAAACCTTAATGAAGTTGATTTATCAGGTTTGTTGGAGCAAATAGTTGGAGAATACATACCTATATTTGAAAAGGAAGGTTTAATCGTTCAAAAATCAATAACGGAAGAAACAATACCTATTTTCATGGATGTAGAAAAAATGGTACGTGTTTATGAAAACCTGTTTATGAATGCGATAAAGTACAGCATGAAACCATCCGAATTATCAATAAGTCTTGAACTAATAGGTAACAAAGCAATTTTAAAAGTATCAAATAAAGTCGAGAAGCCACCTGTTAGCGATCCAAATAAATTGTTTGAAAGGTTTTTCAGGGGAGATAAGGCAAGAAAAGATGACCAGGGAAATGGTCTAGGACTTGCTATCTCAAAAAGAATTGTTGAACTTCATCATGGTAATATACATGCAGAGTATAAAGACGGCTGGATGTCCTTTATTGTTGAACATCCAATTAAATAGAATGGCTTATGGAATGAAAGGTTCCATAAGCTTTTTTTTAAACTTAAGAAACTTCTTAAGTTAATAATTCAAGTAGGCCATTCATAGTAGACATGATACTGATAAGTTAATTTGATTTATTATTATAAAGTGATTAATCGAATAAAGGGGAAGTTCATTGATATGAATAATGTAAGAGACGATAGTAAATTTAGTAACCAGTGTGTTTTGGTATTCAACCGGGGCACACTGGTTTTATTTTTTTATAAATGTGGAACAAATGTATTACTTAGATTGTCTATTAAGTGTAATCCTAAAAGATATGAAAGTACAGATCATTTCGAAAAATACAAAGGTATTAAAAAGAGGGAGATGTGTGGGAACACTAAGTGTCAGTGTGCCTAAAAGGGTGGGATGGGATGGTCTATATGAAAGTGGTTCTAATGTCTTATATGTATATAGAATTTGATAACGCTGTCTATTTTTTGGAGGATTATGTTAAAATAACGTTTTTTTGAGTACAAAGATATTGGAGGTAACAGAAGTGAAAAGTATGTTTTGCAAGAGATTTATTACAATAGTAACAGTGCTTACACTATTTTGTAGCATGGCCGTTACATTTGGAAGAGCATCAGCGGAAACAGTTCCTGCTATAGACGTAGAAGCAGGATCAGCAATTTTAGTAGAAGCAAATTCCGGGAAAATTTTATATCAAAAAAATGCAGATGAATCATTAGCAATTGCTAGTATGACAAAAATGATGAGTGAATACTTAGTTCATGAAGCGGTGGATAAAGGGAAACTTAAATGGGATCAAAAAGTTAAAATTTCTGAATATGCATATAAGATTTCGCAAGATCGCTCATTATCAAACGTTCCATTAGAAAATGGTGGCTCTTATACGGTCAAAGAGTTATATGAGGCAATGGTAATCTACTCTGCAAACGGTGCAACAATTGCTTTAGCTGAAGAGATTGCTGGAAAAGAAGTCAATTTCGTGAAAATGATGAACGATAAATCAAAAGAGTTTGGAATGAAAAATTATAAATTTGTAAACTCTACAGGTTTAACAAACCATGATTTAAAAGGACATCACCCAGAAGGGACAACTCCAGACGAGAAAAATAAAATGTCCGCAAGAGATTGTGCGATTTTAGCACAACGTCTTATTCAAGATTTCCCGAAAATATTAGATACAGCAAAAATCCCTAAAAAAACATTCCAAAAGGGTGGCAAGTATCCGATTGATATGACGAACTTTAACTGGATGTTAAAAGGCTTAATTAAGCAATACGAAGGTGTAGATGGGTTAAAAACAGGAACTACTCCAGAAGCCGGAGATTGTTTTACTGGTACAGTAGAAAAAAACGGTATGCGTCTAATCTCTGTAGTTATAAAAGCAAACTCTCATACAGCACGTTTTGATGAAACAAAGAAATTATATGATTATGGATTTGCGAATTTTGAAGTGAAGAAGGTCTATGGAAAAGATTCAGTAGTAAAAGGTCATGAAACAGTGCGAGTAGCAAATGCAAAGGACAAAGATATAGTTGTTCAAACGAAGCAAGCTGTTTCACTTCCAATGCCAAAGGGCAACAAAGACGTTTATAAAAAAGAATTTAAAGTATCGAATAAAGAACAAGAAGCGCCTATTAAAAAAGGTGTAACAATTAGTCAAATGATTATATCGCCTAAAGATATTACAGATCCTGGGTTCTTATCAGGTAAATCATTACAAGTAGACCTTGTAACAAAATCTGAAGTAGAACAAGCAAATTGGTTTACACGTTTTATGCGCGAAATAGGATCTTTCTTTAGCGGTATGTGGAATAGTGCGGTTGATATAGTAAAAGGCTAACTTTGTAGGATAAAACTAAATATTAGCCTGAAATAAAAGGTTTCAAAGTATTATAGATTCTTATGTGGATGGCTTGGAATGGAAGATTGCATTAATTCTCAAATCTGGTTCTTCGGAACTTTCGGTATTGCAATCAAGCTAAGATAAATTTGTATCCATATAATCAAAAAATGCTATTCTTTTTGTAGAAATATACAGAAAGGATGGCGTTTATTATGAATTGTTCGATTCAAAGGGTTCTGGTGCAAGGCTAGTTTAATAAAGTTACATGATGAAAACACATTCATTATTCCATCAAGTGACAATAAAAATAAATACCTGGTACTTATTCCTGTTATTAAAATTTATAAAAATTTAATAAAATCTTTTCTTCTTATTAAATATTTTGTTTTAAATTAATTATATAAAGAAATGGAGGCCGAAAAATGAATTTTTTAAAGAAATTTAAGTATCTTTTTATAGTGTTTATCCCTATGTATATAGTTATTCTTTAATTTCAATCGAATAAAAAAGCAAGGTATTCGAGAAAAAAGTACGGTACCATACAGAGAAAACGCTCTCCCATACAAAAGTAAATTGTACCGAAAGTGATAAAAGCGAATGTTATATGGAGGGAACCCCCTAATAATTTCACCTGAAAATCGGTAATTAATGAAACAAACAATAACAAGATGATACATGATTACGAGTTAATATCCCCAAAAGATAGGATTACTAGTGACAATCTTTGATACTGACAATTGAGGTGACGTCGATGAGAGGGACATTAATAAAAAGTGGAGTATTTATTTTAGTTTTAACAGGAGGGCTATATCTTACAAAATACGCATATGACCATCATACTAACCGAGTTAAAGTAAGAGACACGATTCAACAAATATCAATAGAGCATGGTATACCGCCATGGATTCCTTTATCTATTGCATTCCATGAAAGTAAGTTTGATCGAAACGCAATTGGAGATCAGGGCACATCATTTGGACTGTTTCAGCTTCATCGAGGTGGACTAGCACCTAAAGATTTAACGAACGAAGATTTGAAAAATGCAGAAACCAATACTCGAATTGCAATATCTAATATGATAAATGCATATAACCGTGGTTTACAGCAAAATTTAAAAGGACCAGAGCTATTAAAATATGTTGCTAATACCTCAGGGTGGCCTGGGAATAAGGGTGTTCAATGGACAAATAAGCAGACAGACTATAACGAGGGTTTAGAAAACAGTTTTAAAATGTTTTCTAAACGACAATATGATTTTATAGAATGAGATTTCTTTTTTCTTTCTATTATTATATAACTTATGCCTAAATACGAAAGTTTCCTAAAACAGATACATAGATTGACTTTGTACTGCTTATATTAGGAATTTAAAGAAACAATATGTATAATTCTCCCACTACAATAGTATAGTGGCCTTTATTAACAGCAAAATCTACAATTTACAAGGAGAACATTTTATGAGTAAGAGAATAAAAGAATTAGATTCCATACGAGGGTTAGCGGCACTGACAGTGGTATTTGGACATTTTTGTTTAATGCTACCATCGTTACCTAATTCTATTAAATTTTCTCCGCTTAGGTTTTTATGGGCTGGCGGGGAAGCTGTAATCGTTTTTTATGTACTCAGTGGTTTTGTGTTATCTATGGCACTTTATCATTCAAAAACAAATTATTGGGGATATTTAATTAAGCGATTTGTACGAATCTATATTCCTTATTATTTTTGGATAATCATTACCTTTGCTTTATTTATTTTGTTCTCGCCGTATGAAGTGGCTGGACTACGGGATTGGTTCTATGATAGGTGGCAAGGGTCTATAACAAAAATAGATATTATAAACCATTTTGTACTTCTTAATAACTTTTTTACGGAAAATTATAATCCAGTTATCTGGTCATTGGCTCAAGAAATGCGTATATCTATTGTGTTTCCGTTGTTATTCCTTCTTTTTTATAAACTGAGTTGGAAGAAAACGATACTATTTGCTTTGAGCTTTTCTTTAATTAGTGTTTTCCTTAATATGTTGCATTTAGGGAAAGCAGAGGGATTTTATAATGGTTATGCCGATACACTGCATTTCACATCGATGTTTATGGTTGGAATGTTACTTTTTAAGCATCAGGAAAAGCTTATCTACTTATATAGGAATATGAAAAAATTTAATAAAGGATTTCTTATTGCATTAGGGATTATTCTATATTTATATTCCATTTTAATTTATGGTTTTTCCCGTAATGATACTACTTTCTTATTAAAAGATTGGGGTGTCGTAATCGGTGTTAGTATATTTATAATAATGGCCATGAGTAACCTAAAAGTGAAAGCATTTTTAAATAAGAGTGTATTTGTATACTTAGGAGAAATTTCATACAGTATCTATTTGTGTCATTTTCCAATCATGATGGTACTATTTAAACTTTTGTATACAAAGATACCTATCTTTTTCCTTCTTGCTTTGTGTATTTCAATGACAATACTTTTTTCTATAGTTTCGTATCATTTAATTGAAAAGAAATGTATCAACTGGGCAAAACAAAGAACAACAAATTTTCGAAAAAAAGTGTAATGCTTGAAGGAATTTTATTTCTTTAGTAAATATACGAATATGACCGATTCCTAAGTATATTAGGAATCGGTCAATTACGGATTCTATATAAATATACTAAAATTGAACGAATTTTTAATTTTATACTTAACTCCAAAAATCCTCTTACTAAAGAGAATCTTCGTAACGTTTTTCCAGACATAGCCGAAAGTACAATTAGTAAAACGCTAGTTTCCTTGTAGCTGCTTGGTCAAATAAAGCTAGTTTCAAGAGGAAGAAATGCTCAATGTATACAGGTTTAATTCTGTATTAATAATTATTAGGGGTAACAACACATCGCTATCTATATCTAAAATGTTATATAAAACTATTGAATATTTTATTCGTAAAAACAGAGGTGTAAAATGAATTTTATTTCCGAACTACTTGTTACCTTTGCAATTCCTACAATACAACTCACATTCTTGTTACTACTCATTTTTGTTTTTAGCTACTTTGTAGTATACAAAAAAGTATGTAAAGGAGGGGGGGAATTTACCGTACAACAAGTTATATTGTTTATATTGATAATAGGATATTATTCCCTTGTATTATCAGCCACTTCATTTGGTCGTCCAGATGATATAACTTTCGCAAGAACAATTGACTTTGATGTACTTAGTGTTTATAAAAAAGCATGGAACACCTTTTCATTTTCTTCTTTTTTCCATATCATTGTGAATATAGGTATGCTTTTTCCGTTAGGAATTTTATTACCTTTATTTAGTAATGTTTTTCAAAAAACAAAATGGATGTTAATCAGCTCAATTATAGCAAGTTTATTGCTTGAAATCCTTGAATTTATAATGCAACGTGGAAGTATGGAACTAGCCGATTTACTTCATAATACTTTAGGAATGATGCTAGGATATTCTATGTTAAATATAGTTCTTATATTGTTGAAGAAAAAAGAAACAGATACACAAATGACCAAATATTTATTTCTTCCGATTACAGTAAGTTTTGTTGCACTTGGAATAATGATTTCGTATCAAATGAAGGAATTTGGGAATATGCCTTTAGATCCCATTACAAAAACAGACATGACTGATGTCACTATAAAAACATCAATAGAGTTAAAAGACGAAGGTAATAAAATGCCTGTTTACAAAGAGGAAATTACAAAAATGCCTAATGACAATGAGCCAGTTACAAAAAAATCACATATTCGAGATGTCGAAATTCTGTCTCCCAAAGAAGTATTTCAAAAACTAAAACAAGGAGACTTTGATCCTATAATATCTTTCAAAGCAGGTGATACATTAGTCATTACAGATTATAATATAGATTACTACGCTGATACAAAAGGCTTTTCTCAACCTATATATGTTTTTCAAGTACGCTTAAATGATAATGGGAAAGATAGTTGGTCTCAACCTATTTCTGCGAGAAAATAACGTAGATTTTCATGTTTTTGTTCATGTGAAATAGTTTAATCGAGTTGTCTTGCTCATTTGAAAAATCTCCTATGGAATTTAATTGAAATTGAAAAACATTTAAGAAGAACAATTACGCTGTGGGCTATTGTATAGTGTAGATATGAATAACAAAAAAGGGGGACTATATATGTGGAAGCGATTTGTAGCGATTGGTGATAGTTTTACAGAGGGGATAGGGGATGAAGTTGAGGGAATAGCATTAAAAAGCTGGGTAGATCATTTTGTTCAACTGTGTGTAGATGATTTAAAATATGCTAATTTTGCAAAACGTGGGTTAGTAACTAAAGAAATTCGCTCACAGCAATTGGAACAGGCATTAACTTTTAATCCAGATTTGGTTAGTCTAATTGCAGGTGCAAACGATGTTTTAAAAGGACGTTGGAATCATCATGCATATAAGAACGATATGGAATTTATGATAGATACATTAAGTAAAGCAGGTGCTGATATTATTATAGCAAACCTTCCAGATTTTACTGTTAGGCTTCCATTTCCTTCTGAAAAAAAACAAGTATTAAAAGAACAATTATTAGAGGCAAATGAAGTTATACTTTCACTGAGTAGAGAGTATAAGCTTCATCATGTTGACTTTTGGAATCATCATTTAGTTAATGACAATACGCTTTGGTCTACGGATTTAATTCATCCAAACTCAAAAGGATATGTAAAAGTTGCTGAATTGATTTTTAGTAGTTTGCCTGTACACGACTCTTTTAAATAAGCTGTAGAATGACCTAAACTCCTGTCGCATGCTGTACAGGGGTTTTTGGTGCGAAAAAGAAGGATATAGAGTGCCTATAAATTATACTTTAAGTAATTCTTTTTATTGTTTATATCTTTGTTATTTTCTGTTGCAGAATCCTTATTATAAGGATTCTTTTTTTGTATCAATAATCTATAAAGAAAAAAGATGAAATTGGCGAAAATGAACTAAAAGGTATTTTAAATGAATTGTTAAAACAACACTAATAATGATAACGTTCGCTAAATATATTCGTCGTTTGTAAGAATTTTAAAATCTTCCCTTTTTGAATGCAGCTTAACCATAAATTTAATTTTTTTGTAAATGTGGAACTATTTCATTACTTACACTGTCTATTAAGCGTTAAAACATTTTTTATTTAACATATTTAGAAAGGAATAATCATTTTTAATTAAGGGAGAAGATTGAATTGAAAAAAATATGGATGCTGCTTTTCTTTTGTTTTGGAGTTATGTTGGTAGGATGCAATAAAGATGAGCCGCCAAAACAAGCATTTGAAGAATATATCAATTTATGGAATGATAAAAAATTTACAAATATGTATGATTATTTATCAGAACATGCAAAAAAAACGATTTCTAAAAAGGAGTTCACAGAGAAATATCAAAAAATTTATGAGGGTATTGGAGTTAAGAATTTAAAAATTAAAACGAAAGGAGAGAATACTAAAGATAAAGAACTTTTTCTTTTTGAAGTTAATATGGATACGGATGGAGGAACAGTTTCATTCATCCATGAAGCAAAACTCGTGAAAGATAAAGATAAGGAATCTTGGAAAATAGATTGGACACCAGACTTCATTTTCCCAGGTATGAAAAAAGATTACAAAGTACGTATGCAAACAGAGCAAGGAAAACGCGGAGAAATATATGATCGAAATGGAAAAGGGCTTGCAACGAATGGTAAAGCGACTGAAGTTGGAATTATTCCAGAGAAACTAGGTGAAACGGCAGCGCAAACAAAAGAAATAGTAGCACAATTACTTGATATGTCTACAGAAGAGGTCGATCAGAAGCTCGCAGCGAAATGGATAAAACCAGATTCCTTTGTACCAATTGGTATTTTAAAAGAGGGAACCAGACAGAATGATTATATTGAATTAGAAGGAGTTTCATCTCGCCCAGTAAATATTCGTACGTATCCATTAGGAGAAGCAGCGGCACACTTAACGGGATATATAGGAAAGGTAAATGCAGAGGAGTTAAAATCGCTTCAAAAAAAAGGTTATCAAGCAGATGATTTAGTGGGTAAGACAGGTTTAGAGAAAGTATTAGAGAATAAATTGCGTGGTGAAAAGGGTGGACGCGTATTTATGGAAGATGAGAACGGGAAAGAGATTAAAAACGTAGCAAAACAAGAAGCAAAAAAAGGAGAAAATGTTACGTTAACTATTGATGCTGCAATTCAAGAAAAAATCTTTAATGAGATGAAAAATGAAGCAGGATCTAGTGCAGCGGTCAATCCTAAAACGGGTGAAACAATCGCACTTGTAAGTAGCCCTGCTTATAATCCAAATACAATAGTTAGAGGAGCATCAAAAGCTCAACGGGAAGCATGGAATAACGACTCGAAACTGCCAATGATGAATCGCTTCACACAAGCATTTGTACCAGGTTCCGTATTTAAAACGATTACAGGTGCAATTGGTTTGGAAACAAACACAATAAATCCTAAGGAAGAATTTAAAATTCAAGGATTAAAGTGGACAAAAGATTCATCTTGGGGAAATTATTATGTAACACGTGTGAAGGATGCTAGTCCAGTTGATTTTGATAAGGCAATGAAGTACTCTGATAATATTTATTTTGCTCAACAAGCTTTGAAAATAGGAAAAGATCAGTATGTAAATGAATTTAAGAAATACGGATTTCATGAAAAATTACCAATTGAATACGAATTCCCTATTTCAATCATTGCAAAAGATGGGATAAAAAATGATATTCAACTAGCAGACACGGGGTACGGACAAGGACAAGTATTAATGACACCTCTTCATTTAGCATTGACTTATGCACCGATTGTCAATGAGGGTAACATTCCGTCACCGCATCTTATAAAAAAAACAAAAGAAGCGGGAAATTGGAAAGAAAATGTGATTTCTACCAAGAATCAAGAGATATTAAAAAGTGCGTTAATAAAGGTTATTAATGATCCTGATGGTGCTGGGAGAATTGCTAAAGTTGATGGTGTAACTCTCGCTGGTAAGACAGGTACAGCAGAACTGAAAGAATCGAAAGAAGCAGAGGGTAAAGAACTTGGATGGTTTGCAGCTTTCGATGCAAGCGCGCCAAACATGATTGTTACCATGATGATTGAAGATGTAAAAGGAAGAGGCGGGAGCAACGTTCCAGGTGAAAAAATAAAACATGTTTTTCAGAAATAATACTTAATTAGAAGGTGAAATTTACTTCTTTAGTAAATATACAAACCTTACCGATTCAAGATTATATTAGGAATCGGTTAATTTATGTCTAAACGCAGATTTTATGATTTTAATAATCGTATTTAATTACGTGTTTTTTTACACAATTAAATACGATTATTTTTTATTTAAAAATTATAAAACAACAAATTTTTAAATGTTAAATTAGATAGTTGAAATTTAAAAAATAAGAGCTATTATACTTAACTTTATTTTCAGAAATATTACAAAGCTGTTAGTTTGAAGTAAGGTTATTCAATATAAGTAAGAGGGGAATTTCTTTATACTAAAAGATAAAAGTATTAATTAGATATTTCTAGATAATAAATAGATACATAAATAAAAGGAGCTAAATATATGTATAAAATCATGATTGTAGAAGATGACCAAAAAATTTCTAAACTACTTCAATCCCATATTAATAAGTACGGGTATGAAGGAAATATTACAGAGGATTTTGAAAATATTTTGGCTAACTTTGAAAAAATTCAACCTGATTTAGTTTTATTAGATGTAAATTTACCGAGTTTTGATGGTTTCTACTGGTGCCGACAAATTAGAACGGTCTCTACTTGTCCCATTATATTTATATCAGCACGTAGTGGAGAGATGGAGCAAGTTATGGCACTTGAACATGGTGCAGACGATTATATCACTAAACCGTTTCATTATGAAGTTGTAATGGCAAAAATCCGAAGTCATCTTCGAAGAATTTACGGAGAATACGCACCGAAAGCGGAAGAAAGAGTTGTTCAGCAATCCGGTTTAATACTTTATCCAGAAAAAATGGAATTAAAGCTAAATGATAGCATGTGTATACTGTCAAAAAAAGAAACTGTTTTACTAGAAACTCTCTTACGACAATCTCCTAGTATTGTTAGTCGAGAGAAAATTTTAGAAAAACTTTGGGATGACTATACGTATGTAGATGATAATACGTTAAGTGTAAATGTTACACGTGTCCGAAAAAAATTAGAGGAAATCGGAATAAAAAATGCATTAGAAACAGTTCGTGGTGCTGGATATCGTTTGAAAATAACTTGGAAGAATGATGAGGTATAATAATGAATTTATTTTTACGTGAACATATCCCTTTCATTTGGTTCTCAATCATTCAGCTATTTGTCGTTCTAACTGTTTATTGGCTGGATGGATATAACCACTTATCTACTGCGTTATATAGTGTGTTTTTAGGAGGATGCTTTTTAATTGCGTTTTTACTTTATCGCTACTTTAGCCATCGTAGATTTTATAACAAATTATCCAACCCTTCTGAAACATTAGAGGACTCCTTAGAAGAACTCGATTCCACTCCATTATCAGTAGCACTTCAGCGTGTGTTAAAGACACAATACAGTCAATATCATCAACAGTTAAAGACTTGGGAATATAAACAAAAAGAGCACCTTACATTTATTAATCAATGGGTGCATCAGATGAAAACGCCCCTATCAGTTATTGAACTGATCACACAAGAAGAGAATGGGGAGGTTTTTGAAAGTATTGTGGAAGAAGTAGATCAAATGCAGTACGGATTAGAAATGGTCTTATATATGGCGCGATTACAAACGTTTGAGCAAGATTTTTATGTGGAAAGAGTTTCGTTACAGGAAATCGTTCAAGAAGTAATCCGTGAAAATAAACGTCTGTTTATCCGTAGCTATGTTTATCCAGAAGTAAAAGTAAAACAAACTATTATGGTAGAAACCGATAGAAAGTGGCTTCGGTTTGTTATTCATCAAGTGATATCCAATGCCATTAAGTATTCAGCAGGAAGTAGAAAAAACGTTACTATTACTACATTAGAAGAAGAGCGCTCAGTAATCCTTGAAATACACGATCATGGTGTGGGCATTCCAAAAGAAGACCTCCCGAGAGTATTCCGCCCATTTTATACGGGAATAAACGGTCGGAAATTTAAGGAATCTACTGGGATGGGATTATATCTTGTGAAAAATATTATAAAAAGATTGGAACATGATATTGAAATAAAGTCGGAAGTAGGAAAAGGAACAACAATCTGTATTATTTTCCCTTATGCAAATCGTTAGAACGGTGTTTAGTTTGATTTTTCAGAAACATTACAGGCCTGTTAGATATATGAAAGGTTAATCGATATGAGAAGAAGGGACGCTTAGATAAACTTAGGTTATTAAAAGATAAAAAGGAGCAAAACGATATGGAAATATTAAAGGTCTGTGAACTGAGTAAAATCTATACAGGAAAGGTATCTTATGAAGCGCTCGCCGACATTAATTTGAGTGTGAAAAAAGGGGAGTTTGTAGGAATAATGGGACCATCAGGAAGTGGAAAAACTACTTTGTTGAACATGGTTTCTACTATTGATTCTCCCACATCAGGAGAAATATTGATTAATGGAGAAAATCCATATCAATTATCTCAAAATGAACTGGCATTATTTCGAAGACGTGAATTAGGTTTTGTGTTTCAAGCATTCAATCTTCTTACAACATTAACTGTAAAAGAAAATATTGTTCTTCCTCTGACGTTAGATGGTACTAAAGTTGAGGATATGAATCAGCGTGTAGAAGGTATTGCAGAAAAATTAGGCATTCAAGATATATTAAATAAACGAACATATGAAATATCGGGCGGACAAGCACAAAGAACAGCAATTGCACGTGCTCTAATTCATAAACCTAAATTATTACTTGCAGATGAGCCGACAGGAAACTTAGATTCAAAAGCGGCTAATGATGTAATGGAGTTATTAAAACGATTAAATAAAGAACAAGATGCAACAATGATGCTTGTTACGCACGATCCAGTGGCTGCAAGTTTTTGTGATCGCGTTGTATTTATTAAAGATGGAAAATTATATAACGAAATTTATAACGGAGAAAACCAACAAATGTTTTATCAAAAAATTATAGATGTACTTGCATTACTAGGAGGTCGTAAGCATGACTTTTCAAAGATTCGCTTTTAATAATATCATTCGAAGTAAGCGGACTTATGCTGCACACTTTCTAAGTAGCTCATTTTCAGTTATGGTTTTTTTCACATATTCACTCTTACTTTTTCATCCTGATTTACAAGGAGAACTAGCCTCCACAAGTAAAACAATGAGCCTTTTAGGAACAATGGGGATGCAAATCTCTCAATATCTCATTTTTGTATTTTCATTCTTCTTTCTTTTATATTCGGTGAGTTCTTTTTTAAAAACAAGAAAAAAAGAATTTGGAATTTTAATCATGCATGGTATGACACCGGCGCAGTTAAATAAATTAATTTTTTTAGAAAATATGTTAATTGGAGTCGCTTCAATTACATTTGGTATCTTAATTGGTTTGATATTTTCAAAGCTCAATTTATTGGCAAGTGAAAATATATTAGCGATTGATAAGGGTCTTCCTTTTTACGTTCCTATAAAAGCTGTCTTTACGACAACTGGCGCATTTTTGATTCTGTTTCTAGTCATTTCGTTGTTTACTTCTAAAATGGTAAAAGCAAACAAGTTAATTGATTTGATGAAATCAGAGGAAAAGCCAAAACCAGAGCCAAAGGCATCAAAAGCATTAGCATTCCTTTCCGTATTATTAATTGGATTAGGGTATGGATGTGTGTTCTATTTCGTACTAGAAAGAAACTTCATTATGCCTTACTTACTTGGAGGGGTAGTCTTTGTAGTGATAGGGACATATTTTCTATTTTCACAGTTGAGCGTGTATGTAATACGTGTCTTAAAGAAAAAAGACACTTTGTTTTTTAATAAAACAAACCTTCTTACTATATCTGAATTGGCCTATCGTATGAAGGATAATGCAACTATGTTCTTTATGCTAGCGATTGTTTCCGCTGTGGCCTTCACAGGGATTGGTACATGCCTAGCAATGGGAAATAAGGGATTAACCGAAATGACCAACCCATTTGCATTTACATATACTTCGTTAGGAGAAAATGCACAAGAAGAAGAGCACATTACAGAAATAAAAAAACAACTTACTCGCTCAAATTTCTCTTATCAGGTAGCGGTTACGAATCCTAAATTCACGGAAAATAATTTAGTGCTAATCAAAGTATCAGAGTATAACAAGTTTGCAAAAATCTTCGGGTATGAAATGGAAAAGATAGATAATGATCAAGAAGCGATTATAGTACCCTCAATCATTTCGCAAAAAGAAAAGTATGCAAGAGGAAAAGATATACCCGAGAAAATAGATGTAGTACAGGAAAACTTAGAAATGTTCCTCCGGGTCAAGAAGGCGGTCCCACATATAGTTCTCCCAAATTCAATTGGAGCCATTATTGTTGTTTCGGATTCTCTGTACGATAAAATCCCTAACAGAAAGACGGAAGATGATTCTTACGTAATGAAAAGTCAATATGGTTTTGTCGTGGAAAATTGGGAGAAATCAAGAGTGGTTACAAAAAAATTAGAAGAAACAATGGGTAATCATAATTCGGGGCAAGCACATCATTATTTTAAAGCGTTGTATTCTGAATGGATTTCTTCGAAACAAGAGAACGGTATTTTACTTATTGTCAGTGTATTAGTAGGGATCGTATTCTTTACGTTTGCAGCCAGCCTATTATATTTCAGGCTATATGCAGATTTAGAAAGAGAACAACAACAATACGAAATGATTGCGAAGGTCGGTCTAAGTAGAAAAGAACTAAAGAAAATCGTAACACGACAGCTTATACTAATGTTCTTCTTGCCTATCATTATAGCGATTATTCATAGCGGGGTCGCTTTTATAGCCTTGCAACAGCTAATTGACTACTCTGTTTTAAAGATTTCGATTTTAATTATACTAGCCTTTATATCCATTCAAAGTGTGTACTTTTTCACTGTCCGTTGGCGTTATTTACAACGGTTATATAAAAAAATTATGTAGCGTATTGATAAAACAAGCAAAGAGGAGAAAAAGCAATGAAAAAAGTAATGAAAGTGTGCGTGGCAGGGATTGTATCTATTTCTATGTTAGGAGCTTGTTCTTTTGGGAAGAAAGAAGAACCAAGGAATGCCGCTTTATTAATTGGAGGAGAACAATCATTAAAAGGAATAGTAAATCAACATAAAAGTGAAATTAAGACCAACACTTTGTATAAAGTGAAGCAAGCAGAAATTGATGGTAAACAAGTATTAATGATGGATCAAAAAACAGCGAAAAAAATGGTTGGGTTAGGTGTATTAAGAGAGTCAGATAATGATGATGAAGTATGGAGTTCAGACCCAATTAAGTCAGTACCTTCAGTTCCAAAAGGTAAAGCTGTCTTACTAGCTAGTAAGAAAAATAAAAAAATCAAGGAATTAACAATTAATGAAAAGAAAATAGATGTCCAGTATGCTAGTGATACTTGGTTTGGTCACTATCGTAATCCAAATTACGAGGAATTGATTGTAATTGTTGATAATGCAACTTTCAATCAAATCCCTGTAAATGAAACATCAATGGAAATCCTTCATTTCAATAAATCGTATGGTGAAGATAGACCATATAACACAGATGATGTTACGGCTGTACAAGCAGAAACTGAATGGAAAAAACTCACTAAAACTATGGGGAGTCAAGTGGATGTATTAGATGCGGTTTCTATTATAAAAAAATAATGAAAATATATTTAATACAGAAAAACCAGGATGATTTTAAGAATTTATCCTGGTCT
The DNA here is from genome assembly GCF_044909215.1 of Bacillus sp. RC252. Classification (NCBI taxonomy): domain Bacteria; kingdom Bacillati; phylum Bacillota; class Bacilli; order Caryophanales; family Bacillaceae; genus Bacillus; species Bacillus sp. RC252. The sequence goes on from NZ_JBIYDV010000021.1 coordinate 47,299, forward strand.
TTTTTATTACATTTTTTTAGAAATATCATCTGTCGAAAAAAAAGATAAACAATGGAACAAATGAAACTTGTATCATGTCTATATATTGAAACCATATTAAAAGTGAGGGCAGCTTTATGTTTATTCAAATAAGTTTGAGGTGTGGAAATGGAACAGAAGTTTATTGAAAAATGTAATCATGATGAGCTTGACTATGTTATAAAAGACTATTGGCAAGATGTATGGAATTATTCATTTATTATTACGAAAGATCCACACTTATCAGATGACATCACACAAGATGTATTTATTAAGGTTTTTAAACATTGGAATTCGTTTCGAAAGGAGTCATCTATTAAAACGTGGATATTAAAAATTACAAGAAATACGGCAATAAACTATTTGAAATCCTCTTATTTTAAAAGGATATCTTTAGTGGGATTTTTTAGTGACGATAAGCAATCTCCATCGGCAGAACAAGAATTTTTTAATCAAGAGGAAATGAATGATGTGTGGGATGTTGTATTAAAACTACCTAAAAAACACCGCGAAATACTAATATTGGACGCGAAATATGAATTATCTTATGAAGAAATGGCTGAAACATTAGGTGTATCCATTGGAACAGTCAAATCTAGGTTAAGCAGAGCAAGAAGTAAAGTTTCAAAATTAATAGGGGAGGATAGAAGTGATGAACAGTAAAAAAAATCCTGACTGGTATAGCAAATTAAAAAATGGACCAATGGAGCGTCGTAAAGATGAAGAAGCATTTATTTATAAAATAAAGCAATCGATATACCAAAATAGTGAAGTAGACTCTGTACCATACAAGAGACCATTTCGTAAAAAAGCATTGCCTATTGTAGTTGTTTTGGTTTGTACAATGTTATTTTTTATTGTTCAACAACCTTGGCTTGATGATAATAAATCACCGGTACAAAGTAGTACTCAAATTAAGCCTAAAACAAAAGATGAGTCTGCTCAAGATCCATCATTAAAACAATTTATGAATGAGTTATATCGAAGTACAAATTCAAAAAATGAAAATGACCTGTATAGAGCGTTAAATGATGAAGTTCTATTTAAAGGGAAAATTTATCAGAAGGATGAATTGAAGTTTGATGAGGATATTTTTCATGAGTTGCAAGTCGCTCTCACAATGGGGGGAGAATTTGCAAATGATACAAAGAAAGCATACAAAGTACCAAGTGGATTGACAGAAAGTAACCAACCAAAGCAATCGCATTTTATATATGCAACTGTTACTGGAAATAAAACGAAAATTTTAGCTGAACCAAAACGAGAATCACAAGTTTTATATGAAGTATCTAATGAAATGGTAAAAGCTTTGATTCCAGAAAAAGCGCAGAATGATGGATATATAAAAATATCGACAATTAACGGTTATACTGGATATGTACAAAAAGAGTATGTTTTAACTGATATTAAATATTCTTTCATATTTGAAAAGAATGATGAAGGTATATGGGAAATAACGAATATAGATTCTATATGGTAAAAGAGGAAGGTTCACTTTAATGAACCTTCCTCTTTATCTTTATCCTCTTTTTGAAGTGAATTCCAGCACTCTAAAATTTCTGATGTAACGAGAGCAGCAATATTTTTTTCCGAATTACTACCAGGAATAACGACAGAAATAGCAATTTTTGGATCTTCGGCAGGAGCATATGCAATGAAAAGAGAATGATTTATCATTCTTTCTTGCTCGTTCGGAGAGCCAGTTATCCCTGTTTTACCCGCGACATGAAAGGGCAAGTTTTTAATCTCCTCTATATTTTGACTCATCCCACCTTGCACGACACCCCAAAAATTCATAGGATAACGATTTGAACTTTCTAAGAGTGGTTTAAACTTTTTTGTTTCCTTATCGTCTTGACCAATAATAGCACTTATGATTTGAGGTTTATATTTATCACCTTTACTTGCCAAAGTTGCTGCATATTGAGCAAGTTGAAGAGGGGTGTGTACTTCATTTCCTCCCCAAGATGCATTTAATAAAGCAGAGATTCCATTTTCAAACTTATTAGATGGATGGAATTCATATTCCCCGTCTTCTTCAAAGGGTAAATCAATACCAGTTTTAGAGCGGAGGCCAAATTGCTTTAAATAATCTGTCCATATATTTGCTACTTTTTCTATATTCCCATTATTTCGGTTGAATAAGGGGAGAGCTACTTTTGCTGTCATAAATGTATTTGATGAATTAATGATAGCTTGACTCGGTGTAATTTCACCTGTTGGTGTTCCAGGAGCATTAGTGATGTTATTTTGATTATCATACTGAAAACTACCATTATCCAAATATGTATCTTCAGGTTGAAAAAGCTTTTCATTTAATCCGATTAAAATAGTAAGTGGCTTTATAGTAGAGGCCATATTTACATAAGATTCACCATACTTTAATTTTTGAATTGCTTTATTTTGCGAAAGGGATTTAATGTTTTCTTTTTTAGATGATACATGTGTATTTAATATATTTGGATCAAAAACTGCCGAATTGGCCATAGTTAATATTGCGCCAGTTTTTACATCGGTTACTACTGCATAACCAGCATTAGCATCAGGTACTTTCTTAATTTGAGATCTTAGTGCTTCCTCTGTTTTTTGCTGCAATTTAGAGTCTAAAGCTAGCCGGACATCTTTTCCTTTTTGTACTTTTTGAATGTTCCATAAGAACTTTTTATTATTCATTTTAAAAATCAGAGTTTTTCCGGGTTTTCCTTTTAAATCATTTTCATATTGAAACTCAATCCCACTTTTACCAACAGGTACATTTTTAGAATTAAGGTCATTTTCTACATACCCAATTACTTGTGAAGCAATTTCGTTCTTTGGATAATATCGAATGAATTCGTCTTTGATCACTACATTTTTAGGTTTATTCTTGTTTATGAATGAAATTTCATTTTCACTTATATCAGAGTATAAGGATGTTTCATTCATAGTCTGCTTATTACAGGATTGTTGTAATTGAGATTTTATGTCCTCTGTAGAAATGTCATGTTGAAACTCGTTTGAAAATTGATTGAAAAAAGCTAATGTGTTTGATGTATCTTTATTCGATAGTTTTTCATCATTAGAAGTGCAATATAGAGACTTAACTTTCTTATTTGTAGCTAGTATTACACCATTTTGATCAAGAATTTTTCCTCTTTCAGCTGAAGAAGTTGCGATAGTAATTGAAATGAAGTTGATTTTTAATAAAATTAGTAAAATCACACTTACAATAGAAAGAACCGCAAAAAATCTCCATCTTTTCGTATGTAACATATAACCCTCCCTTATGTAGCCTATTCCATCTTATAGTTAATTATTTTTTTTGTAAATGTGGAACAACTTTATGATTTAGATTGTCTATTAAGTATTACAGCATGAAGAAAGGAACAATCAGTATGAAAAAAAGTACATGTTAATAGTAAGTCTATGTGTAAGTTTAATATGAGTCATTATACAGTTTAGCATTTCTAATGCAGGCGACAAAAAAATAGAGAAAAAAACAGGAAGGGAGATTTATCAATTACACGGCTAAACCAAAAGGAATGGATGCTTACAAGGATTTAACAAAAAAGATAAGACACTATTATAACTGAATAGTGGTTTCTAATATATAGGGAACGCTTTTAGTATATTTATTTACTAAGTATTAGTGAGGATTTCCTGAAGAATTATATGGAGGATTTATGAAAGAACAAAAAGTAAAGAAACAGAAGACATATATATCTATTCGATTGAATATAATGTTCCTTTGCATATTTGTACTATTCTCAGCTATTATTATGCAGCTAGGAAAAGTACAAATCGTTGAGGGAGAGGCTTATAAGAACCAAGTGGAAAACAGTCAAAATGAAACAACTAGTATACCAGTTCCACGTGGACAGATTCTAGATCGAGAAGGGAAAACGGTCGTTAATAATAAATCTCTTCGCACAATTACGTATACAAGGGTGAAGGGGATTACGAGTGAAGATATTTTAAAAACAGCAAAAGACTTGGCGAAGGTACTTGAAATGCCTGAGCAAGATATAAATAAATTAACCGATATCGATAAAAAAGATTTTTGGATGCAATTGAATACGAAACGTGCGGAATCAAAGATTACTAAAAAAGACATAGGAAATTTTAAAGAAAAGGGAATAGAGGGAAAAGAACTAGACAAAAAAATTCAAGACTTAAGACGAAGTCGCGTTACAGAAGTAGAATTGGCAGAATTAACAGCACAAGATTTAAAGGTGTTAGCTATTAAAAGTAAAATGAGTTCAGGTTATCAACTGACACCACAAATTATAAAAAAAGATGTGACAGATCAAGAATATGCGCGGATAAGTGAAAAACTTGCGGAGTTTCCAGGAGTAGATACAACAGTTGATTGGGAACGTAATTATGTAAATGGTAATTTATTTCGTTCCGTGTTAGGTAATATTACAAGTAGTGAAGAAGGATTACCGAAAGAAAACTTAGATTCTTATTTGGTACGTGGATATAACCGTAATGATCGTGTAGGAAAAAGTTATATTGAACAACGATATGAAGATGTATTACACGGCACAAAAGAAGAAGTGAAAAACATTACTGATAAATCAGGAAACATTATAAACACAGAAATAATCTCTAAAGGAAAAAGTGGTAATAGTTTAACATTAACGATTGATATGGAATTACAAAAGAAAGTGGAAGAAAGTATAGAGAAAAATTTGAGAGCTTTTAAGAGTTCAGAGCCACTGTTGGACCGAGCGTTTGTCGTCATGACAAATCCAAATAACGGACAGATTTTATCTATGGCAGGCAAAAAGATTGTAGAAAAAGAAGGGAAAATAGAGATTGAGGATTTGGCATTAGGTAACATGACAACTTCGTATGAGCTAGGGTCAGCTGTAAAAGGCGCAACGTTATTAACTGGATATGAGACAGGGGCAATACAGCCAGGAGATCAATTTTATGATGCACCGATGAAATTTAAAGGTACACAAGCCAAGAAATCATGGAATGTATCCGGATTTGGTAATATTAATGATTTACGAGCTTTACAAGTATCTTCGAATGTATACATGTTCCAGACAGCTTTAAAAATTGCGGGAGTTAATTACGTACCGAATGGTTCATTGGATATTAAACAAGAAGCATTTGATAAAATGCGTTATTATTTTAAACAATTTGGTTTAGGGGTACCAACAGGTATTGATTTACCGAATGAAATAATTGGGCAAACGAGAAAAGTAGATAGTCAACCTGGGTTTTTACTAGATTTTTCTATCGGTCAGTATGATACGTATACGCCATTGCAATTGGCGCAATATATTTCAACTATTGCAAATGGTGGATATAGAATGCAACCCAAAATTGTACAAGAAATACGAGAGCAATCAATAAAAGAAGAAGAGGTCGGTAAAGTTATACGCTCTATAGAGCCTGTCGTATTAAATCGAGTTGATATGAAGAAAGAACATATTGATCGGATAAAAGAAGGTTTTAGATGGGTATTCCAAGAAGGTGATGGAACTGGCGTGAAATATTTCAAAAATGCGCCATATAAACCAGCAGGAAAGACAGGGACAGCTCAAACTGTATATGGTGGAGATGATCCAATTGGTAGAAATGCAAAAGGAGAACGTATGGAATGTTACAACTTAACATTAGTTGGATATGCTCCATATGATAATCCAGAAGTAGCATTTTCTGTAGTAGTCCCATGGCTTCATGATGATAAAAATGGAATTAATTCTATAATTGGAAAGGAAATTTTAGATGTATACTTTGATTTAAAAAAGCAACGTATACATGGTGAAGCTGCTAGTACAGATAGTTCGAATCAAAGATAGTAAAATTTGTGCACTTTTCTCAGGGGAAGAGACCCTGTTTATATAAAAGCCTTTATAAGTTAAAGAAAAAGGAAGATTTGAAATAAGAGATAGCGGCTATCATAGTTGCTATCTCTTACTTTTGTTAATATCTTGGCTACTAGTTAAAAAGGTTTTAAATTTATGGAACAAACTTGTTTCTTAGATGGTCTATTATGTGTACGTATAAAAACAGGTTTTCAAATAGGATACAGTGTATTGAATTTACTACTTGTTTTCAGTATTGAAAATTTGAAAGGAATGATGATTTTGAAAAACAAGAGGATGTTAAAAATAGGTTTATGTGTTGGTATATTAGGTTTAAGTCTTACAAGCCTAGAAGCTTTTACAGGAGGGGCATTGCAAGTTGAAGCGAAAGAAAAGACCGGACCAGTTAAACATAAAAATCATGCGACGTTTAAAGAATTCTCTCAACTTGAGAAAAAATTTGATGCTCGATTAGGTGTATATGCTATTGATACTGGTACAAATCGAACAATTGCTTATCGACCTAACGAAAGATTTGCCTTTGCATCAACCTACAAGGCATTAGCGGCAGGAGTATTGCTACAGCAAAACTCAACTGAGAAATTAAATGAAGTTATCACTTATACGAAAGACGACTTGGTGGAATATTCACCCGTTACAGAGAAACATGTAGATACAGGCATGAAACTTGGGGAAATTGCAGAGGCGGCTGTTCGTTCCAGTGATAATACCGCCGGGAACATTTTATTTAATAAAATAGGCGGACCTAAAGGATATGAAAAAGCACTTAGACAGATGGGTGATCGGGTTACTATGGCTGATCGCTTTGAGCCGGAGTTAAACGAGGCTACTCCAGGAGACATTCGTGACACTAGTACAGCGAAAGCCATTGCTACCAATCTTAAGGCTTTTACGGTCGGAAATGCACTTCCAACTGATAAACGTAAAATTTTCACAGAGTGGATGAAAGGAAATGCTACAGGAGACAAACTTATTCGTGCAGGCGTACCAACTGACTGGGTAGTTGGAGATAAATCAGGAGCTGGAAGTTATGGGACACGAAATGATATTGCTATCGTTTGGCCACCGAACAGGGCACCTATTATCATTGCAATCTTATCTAGTAAAGATGAGAAAGAAGCTACCTATGATAATAAATTAATTGCAGATGCAGCTGAAGTTATAGTTAAGGCTCTTAAATGATAATTTCTCAATTCTTTATGTAATGTAATTGAAAATAGGAACCTAGAAAGCGATTCTTTTTACTGTGAAAAGAATCGCTTTTTTGTATTCCTATAATGAATAGTAAGTATATAAGCGAAAATTATTATTTCATGGACAATTTATCCCCTAAAGTGCATGAGGGGAATTTTCTCCTGTGGTGTTCGTAGCAATATGATTATTATGTATACGATAATAATATTTTGGAGTAGTTAAGCTAGATACTCCTATATGGATATGTAATTTTACATATCCATATAAAAGACACATATGTGTTAATCACTATTAAATTATATTGAAATCATTTTTAAGTAAGGGATTCATATAGATTTAAGGGAATCAAAGAATTTTTATGTTTAATTATCATAGTATAATTATTTCACTTTATGAAATGAAATTTGTATTTAACTTTTTTAAATATAATATTTTTAAATTCGAATAATAAATATCTGAAAAATTAAATTTAATCAATGTGATTTTCAGGTTTACTTATGAAAAACATAGTGTTTAAAATGAGGGGGAAGTAAGGTCCTTATATTCTATCAAAAATAAATAAAAAACGAGATACGATTACTCTATCGAAACAATTTCTATCCTCAAGTGTGTGTGATGAAATCCTAACGTTAGGTTGTACAAAATTTACGATTAAAACTGTAAAAAACAATAGTGAAGAGGTGTACGGAATGAAGAATAAAATTATGACAGGATTTTTAATAACATCAATCGTTACTGGAGCGACTATTCCTATCAATACTCTCGCAATGCCAATCGTTCAGGCAGAAACGAAACAAGATAATATAGATATTTCCTCAGCATTACGAAAAATAGGTGCACACTCCAAATTAACACAAACCTATATAGATGGAGCCTTAGCAAGTCCGAATGTGCAACTTGAAGAAGTTCCATCTTTAAATACAACTCAATTTCTAATTAAACAAGATATGAAAGAGTGGTCATCAGAACTATATCCAAAATTAATTCTACTAAATTCAAAAAGTAAAGGATTTGCAACCAAATTTAATAGCTATTATCCAACATTAAAAGGATTTGTAGATAATAAGGAAGATAAAGAAGGGTTTATAGATAGACTGGAAGTTCTTCAAGATATGACTATAACAAACAAAGAAAACGTGCAACGTCAGATTAATGAGTTAACAGATCTTAAACTACAGGTAGATAAGAAACTGAAAAATCTTGATACAGATGTGGTAAAAGCACAGAGTGTACTTAGTTCAGAGGGAACAGGAAAAATAGACAAGTTAAAAAATGAAATGCTAAATACAAAAAAATCAATTCAAAATGATTTAGAGCAAATAGCATTATTACCAGGAGCTTTAAATGAACAAGGGCTAAAGGTATTCCAAGAGATTTATAGCCTATCAAAAGATATCATTGAACCGGCTGCTCAAACAGCGGTAGTAGCGTATAACAAAGGAAAAGAAATAAATAATACTATTGTAGAAGCAGAGAAGAAAGCAGAGCAGGAAGCAACAGAAAAGGGAAAATCAGCTATAGAAATTGAAGCTGCCAAAAAAGAAGCACGTGAAGCGATAGAGAAAAGTAAAAAAGGTGAAATTGCTGCAGCTGCAGTTACAAAAACGAAAGAGTATGATCTTATGAAGGTGATTGATCCTGAAAAAATTAAAAAAACATATAGTACCTTTGCCGAAATTAATAAACTAACAGCAGAGCAAAGAGTATATTTAAATGATTTAGAGAAACAAAATCAGAAATTATATGACTTAACAACTAAATTAACAGTAGCAGATTTACAAAAATCAATGATTCTTTTCATGCAAAATGATTTGCATACATTTGCTAATCAAGTAGATGGAGAAATTGAGCTAATGAAACGTTATAAAGAGGATTTGAATCTAATAAATAATAGTATTAAAAAATTATTGACTGAAGTTGATACTAGTAACACTCAGTCTCAAAAAGATACATTAAGACGACTAAAAAATGTAACAAATCAACTCGAAGAACAAGTTCATAGATTTTAATATTAAGAATTTAGGATTAATAAAAAGATAATAACTCAATTGAAAATAAGGAGGAGAATCAAATAATGAAATTTCCATTTAAGGTCATAACTTTGGCCACTTTAGCAACGGTTATAACTGCTACGAATGGTAGTACTATTCACGCACTTGCACAAGAACAGACAGCACAAGAACAGAAAATAGAAAATTATGCGTTAGGACCTGAAGGGTTAAAGAAAGTGTTGGCTAAAACAGGCTCTCATATTCTTGTAATGGATTTGTACGCAAAAACAATGATTAAGCAACCGAATGTAAATTTATCCAACATTGATTTAGGCTCAGGAGGGGGAGAATTAATCAAAAACATTCACCTGAATCAGGAACTGTCACGAATCAATGCAAATTACTGGCTAGATACAGCGAAGCCAAACATTCAAAAGACAGCACGTAATATTGTAAATTATGATGAACAATTTCAAAATTATTACGACACACTAGTAGATACTGTAAAAAAGAAAGATAAGGCGGGCCTCAAAGAAGGAATAGGGGATTTAATCGGTACAATTCATACAAATTCAAATGAAGTTACGGAAATTATTAAGATGTTAGAAGCTTTCAAAACAAAGTTGTATACAAATACTGTAGATTTTAAAAATAATGTTGGAGGTCCAGATGGACAAGGGGGATTAACGGCTATATTAGCGGGAAAACAAGCACTAGTCCCACAACTTCAGGCCGAAATTGAGAATTTACGTTCTACGCAGAAAGCACATTTTGATAATGTATTAGCCTGGTCAATTGGTGGTGGATTAGGAGCAGCTATTTTAGTTATTGGAACGATTGCAGGAGCGGTAGTAATTGTTGTGACCGGTGGCACAGCGACACCAGTTGTTGTTGGTGGTCTAACAGCTCTAGGGGCAGCTGGTATCGGTTTAGGAACAGCAGCTGGTGTTGAGGCATCTAATCATATGAACTCCTATAATGAAATTTCGAATAAAATTGGAGAATTAAGTATGAAAGCTGATTTAGCTAACCAAGCAGTTATTTCACTTACTAATACAAAAGACACTTTAACATATTTGTATCAAACAGTTGATCAAGCAATTATGTCTCTAACAAGTATTCAGCAACAATGGAATACGATGGGAGCGAATTATAAAGATCTATATGATAATATCGACCAAATGCAAGAACATAAACTTTCTTTAATACCTGATGATTTAAAGGCTGCAAAACAAAGTTGGAATGATATTCATAAGGATGCAGAATTCATTTCAAAAGACATTGCTTTTAAACAAGAAAAAACAAATTAAAAATCAATATATATGTATAGGAGGAATTGAAATGAATAAAAACTTTCCTTATAAACTACTTGCTGTATCGACGTTTTTAACTCTGACAACAACTACTGTAGTTTCTCCAGTGGCAGCCTTCGCAAGTGAAAGTAAAATGGAACAAACTAGTACCGAAGATATATCTCTTTCTGTAAACAGCGAAAAGATGAAAAAAGCTTTGCAAGATGCTGGGGTATTTGCAAAATCCATGAATGATTACTCTTATTTGTTAATTAAAAACCCAGATGTTAACTTTGAAGGGATTGACATTAAAGGATATACAAATCTACCTAGTCAAATTCTACAAGATCAAAAGAATGCAAGAGAGCATGCTACTAAATGGGATACGCACATAAAAAGACAACTTTTAGATACGTTGACGGGTATTGTGGAGTATGATACCAAGTTTGACAATTATTACGATACACTAGTAGAAGCCATTGATGAAGGAGATGGAGATACATTAAAAGAAGGAATTACAGATTTACAAGAAGAGATTCAACAAAACCAAGCGTATACACAGAATTTAATACAAGAATTAGCTAAGTTAAGAGATAGTATTGGAGAAGATGTCCGAGCATTTGCAGGTCATAAAGATATTTTGCATTCGATTCTGAAAAACCAGGCATCTGGAATTGATGAAGATGAAAAGCGCCTAAATGAAGTTTTAGAGCAAGTAAGACATTTTAAACAAGTAGAATCAGATGGAATAATAACTGTATCAATTCCCTCAATTCCTACGTGGATTGCTGGTGGTGTAATGATAGGGGTAGCAAGAAATAATTTAGGTACGTTAGAGTCGTTGTTAGCACAATTACGTCAGACTATAGATTATAAAGTAACATTAAATCGTGTAGTCGGTGTTGCGTATAATAACATTAATGAAATGCACAATGCAATTGGGTCGGCTATTAATGCTCTTACTTATATGTCTGCACAATGGCATGATTTAGATTCTCAATATTCAGGAGTACTTAGTCATATTGACAAAGCGTCCCAAAAAGCGGATCAAAATAAATTCAAATTCCTAAAACCTAATTTGAATGCAGCGAAAGATAGTTGGAAAACATTGAGCGCGGATGCGTTTACATTAAAAGAAGGGATAAAAACATTAAAAATGGATCCTGTTTCTTCAAAAAAATAGCGGAATACGGTATTTGTTGCAAGGGCATTTATATAGCTATAAAATGATTTTTTGTTCTTTATAAATTGAAAAGACGGAGGTATAATCAGGCCTCTGTCTTTTATTTTATTGAAATATTTTTATAATTCCATCCTATATGTAGAAAGTAGTTATACAAGTTTGAATTTTTAAGGTGAATGATTTTTATGAATTTTTCCGCAAAACCTAATCTATGATTAGTGAGCTTTATATTCTTATTTTCCTAATTGAATACTTTTATACAATTAGATGGAAGTTAACAATACTAAATCAAAACATAATAGGTTGTTATTGATGAGTTTATCGCAAAGTTGTTATTTTATGTGTCATCAAATAACATTTATAAACAATTAGAAATAAAGAAAAGGAGATTGTTATGAGAAAAAATAGAGTATTAGATACAACATAAATAGCGTAAATGATTTTCGGTGTAAAAATATAATAAATAAAATAATAATCCTTACATGCACTAAGGAAAAATGAGGGAGATAATATGGGGAATAATTCAAAATATAAAACTAGAAAAATACTTGCAGCTACTGCTACAGTAACTATGCTTACGACTGGAATGGTTTCTTCATCAGATGTCTTTGCAGAGGAAACAAAGCAGCAAAAAAAAATATCGACATCACTGCAAGAAGAAAAGTCAGTTAAATCAGAAAATAGAACATATACAGTCCCAGGAAAAGGGGATGTTGAGGTACTAAAACAACAGGAAAGAAAAAGTATGGCATTTAGTCCATATGAACCAACTGGTTTATATGCAAAACCAAATGAACAAATAACGATTAATGTAGAAGGAAATCAAGATATTCAAGCATACATTGGAACGTATTCGTATGATGCTTCTTGGAGAGAAGATTCTAAAATAAAATCATTTACATTAAAACCGGGGATAAACACAATCCAATCTCCAAATGGAGGGATGATTTATTTTTATAATAAACAACAAGGTGGTACCATTCGAACAACAGTCACAACAGGTGGAACGACTACTCCTTTTTTTGAACTAGGAAAGCATACGAAACAAGATTTAATAAACATGCTGGACCAATATCCCAATGCACATGCAGTGGAGTTAAAAGGAGAACGTATATTAATTACGGCCAGCCCTGCACGTGTTAAGAAATATTTGTTAGGTTCTAATACAGATCCTGTACAACTCTTAAAAAAGATGGATGAAGCTACTCGAATTCAAGACAAAGTAGCTGGTTTATCCGAGGAACAAGTAGATAAACATTATATTCATTACGTAGAAGAAAATCATTCTCCCGATTATTATATGTATGCAACTTCTTATCGAACCGCATATGTAGGAGATGCAATCCAATACGTGTTAGATATTAATAAATTTATAAAAGATGGCTGGGGTCCTTGGCATGAGGCAGGGCATTTGAGACAGCAATCACCTTGGAAGTTTTATAATATGACAGAAGTACAAAATAATATTTACAGCCTTTCTGTAGAAAAAGCATTTACATCTAATCAATCTTTTAGATTGCAACAGGAGGGCGCTTATACTAAGGCATTTCAATACTTAGAACAACCTAATAAAAATTATGACGAAGTTAGTGATGTTTTTGTTAAGCTTGTTATGCTTTGGCAACTACAGTTAGCATATGGAGAGGACTTCTATCCTAAATTGCATCAATTGTATAGAGACATGTCTTCAAGTGAACTTCCACAAACTGATGAAAATAAAAAACAATTATTTATGATTTCGGCATCAAAAGTAGCCAAACAAAATTTGATACCTTTCTTTGAGAAGTGGGGATTGCGTCCAAATAACGATACCATTCAAAAAGTGGCTGCATTAGGATATCCAATTTTAACAGCAGAGATTTGGAAGGGTACGGATTCTAATCCAATTAAACCAGATGTGCCTAATGAAAATAATATTTTAGAAGGAAGCCAATTTGCATGGTCACTAAAAGGGATTAGTGATTTCGAATTTGCTAAAATCAATTTCAATAAGTCGACAGAAGAAATGAAAATTGACTTAAAAGCAGGCGTACCGCATCATTATTTTAATGAAACATATGCGAGTATTAAAGTACAAAATGCATCAGGAAAAGTAGTATACAATAAAGACATCTATGGAAACAAACAACAAAATGCTGAATCGCAAAAAGTTCCAGTTAAAGTAGGAGATTATATTGAGTTAACACATCTAGAAGGTGTGCATAGAGCTACTTTCACAAATGTAGATAACAGTAAACAAGAAAGCTTTGGAAAAAAAGCAATGTACGAAGTTACAAAAGAAGGCTTGAAGAAAGTAGAAAAAATGCCAGAAGCAACAATTTTAGATGGAAATCAATTTGGCTGGTCACTAAAAGGAATTAGTGATTTCGAGTTTGCTAAAATCAATTTCAATAAGTCGGCAGAAGAAATGCAAGTGGACTTAAAAGCAGGTGTACCGCATCATTATTTTAATGAAACATATGCGAGTATTAAAGTACAAAATGCATCAGGAAAAGTAGTATACAATAAAGACATCTATGGAAACAAACAACAAAATGCTGAATCGCAAAAAGTTCCAGTTAAAGTAGGGGATTATATTGAGTTAACACATCTAGAAGGTGTGCATAGAGCTACTTTCACAAATGTAGATAATAGTAAACAAGAAAGCTTTGGAAAAAAAGCAATGTACGAAGTTACAAAAGAAGGTTTGAAGAAAGTAGAAAAAATGCCAGAAACAACGGTTTTAGACGGAAATCAATTTGGTTGGTCTTTAAAAGGATATAGTGATAGAGAAATTGCAAAAGTAAATTATAATAGGGTAACAGAGAAAATACAGGTGAATTTAGAAGCAGGCGTACCACATTCTTATTTTAATAATACGTATGCAAGTATTAAAGTACAGAATTCATCCGGTAGTGTTGTGTACAATAAGGAAATAGTGGGAAATAGACAGCAAACTGCTGAAAGACAAACTGTGCTAGTCAAAGTGGGAGATTATATCGAGTTTACCCATATAGAAGGGGAAGCAGTAAAGGAAAAGACACGGGCTACACTTATTAACCTTGAGAATAGTAAACAGGAATATATAGGTAAAAAAAGAACCTATCAAGTTACTTCTACGGGATTATTAATAAAATAGATTAAAAGATGTCTAAAGAACATAAGTTTTATAGACATCTTTTTTGTCTATAAAAAATATATAACTATGTATTATAAAGATAAAACTAAAAAATCTATGAAGTAACGGAATCTAGCTCACAGCAAATGTAGAGAAGAGAAGAAAGGTTATGGAGAAATATGATCAAGCTTTTTGGAAAACAGATCGTCTTATTTTGAGAAGGTTTAGTATTAATGACACTAAATAATTTCATTTCTATCGTCCTAATACAGAAGTAGCTAAATTTCAGTCATGGGATAATTATCAATATCATGAAGAAAAAACGTTTGTAAATGAACAAATTAATAATAATCCTAATTAACCAGGTACTTGGTTCCAGTTCGCAATTGCTTTGGCTGAGAATAACAAAATGCTTGGAGATTGTGCGCTTCACACGCTTTTAAGTGAGCCTCATATCGTAGAAAGCGGATTTATTCTTTCTCCAGAATATCAGGGAAATGGCTATGCAACTGAGGCTATTTGTACTTTATTACATTACCTATTTCATTCATCAATAATAAAATAGGTGTTGTTACCATAACTGGTTCTGGAGTAAATCTGCGCAAGGGACCCGGGACGGCTTATGAAGTAATTCGTAAACTAAATAAAAATGAATCATATTCTGTATATAAGGAACAAAATGGATGGTTAAGTATTGATGATGATCAATGGGTATATTATGATCCGAGTTATATCCTTTTTACTAAAAATAAATAGTTACTAAATGACTCGTGTAAAACAGAAAGCATTCTTGTTAGCAAGAATGCTTTCTACTTTTTTATATTTAAATTTCAAATATTGCGAGAGATTTATATAAGGAAATTTATAAATCATTTCATTTGTATAAATCTTGTTTGAAATAAAATACAGTGAGCCACTCGCCATTTAGCAATGCTTAAAGTGGAAGCTTCTCAGTTTCACGACGAAAGCAATCATTCATCTCCGACCTACCGTTGGGCTAGCGCCCTTCACACGCTTGAGGAAGGGGCATTCTTTCGGCACATTTGTTAAAGAACTCTTATTTCTTTTGTAATTCCTGTTTTAAATCTTGCGAAATCTGTTGAACACTTTCTATATCAGGTTGTGCATAGTAGATAGCATCTATAAATTTATCATCACATTTAATCTGCATTTTGTTAATGTTAGGTGAGTGGTCCATCATAGTTTTAGCAATAGAAAACATATCAGTTGTGGATAAATTGGTAGACATATGTGGACTAACTTCATCTAGTATACTATTCAACTTGCTTAATGAGTTCATGGTTAATATCTTTTTTCCAATCGCCTCTATAACTAATAACTGCCGTTGTCCACGCATAAAATCATTATCAATATGGCGTGTCCTAGTCAAGGCAAGGGCCTGTTCGCCATTTAGGTGCTGATATCCTTTTTCCAAATGAATAGCATCAGCTTGGTCTTGGCTATCCTGTTCTGTAAATGTGACGGGAACATCTACATCAATTCCTCCAATTGTATCAATAAGATTTAAGAATGAATCAAAATTAAATTTAATATAATAATCAACAGGAATATCCAAAAACTTTTCAACAGTATCGATTGTACTATCTATACCACCAAATGCATGTGCATGTGCAATTTTATCTTCTTTTGCTTTTATTGGTATATAGACTCGAGTATCACGTGGAATACTTAATAAATTTATTGCTGCAGTCTCTTTATTAATCGTAGCAACCATTAATGCATCTGACCTTGCGTTTTTTCCATATTCTCCTTCTCGTGTTTCACTATTATCCTCTCCCATGATTAAGATAGAGATATTATCTTTTAAAGGGGATATTTTATGTTCTCTTTTCATAGATTTGCGTCCTCTTTCAAGCTCACGATATGTTTTATCACTAAAATTATAAAATTGAGAGTATATATACGTTCCTCCCAATAGGAAAATAAAAAATAAAGTACCCAAAATAACTTTTATTTTATTTTGATAGATCCAATTTTTTTTCATGGAGATTCACCCTTCCTTTTTGTACTATATTCACATGAAATAGGCCTCTACTCATATGAGTAAAGGCCTATTCCAAGACAAACAAACCTTGTTAGGAAAAAGCTAAACAAGTCGTTTTATCATAAAGGTCCCCCTCATTGAGTTTTAGCACTGTACAGCATAGGTTTAAAACCAGCTACATTAAGAAGGGCCTTAATTCGACCGTTCCTGTTGACCCATTGGCGTCTCTCGACATTTTTGGGTAGCAGCGTTTCTCTATACAGGAGCCTCACCTAACAGAGACATATTTTATTTGCACTAATAAGCAAATTATATGTTGTGTTTTTATCTAATGTGAAAATAATGAGTTTAAAATTCATCCCTTTTCAAGATACAGGTTATATCGAAATTGAGAGGAAATCAAGTTGAAATTTTTGTTATCTATCGGACTTTTTTTGTTTTTTGAAATTTTTCCAAACAATAATCTTCAATAATAAAGCGTCAGGACACGTGTAATAATAAAAAAATAATTTAATAGTTTATAAAAATCATTGCATAAATTGTAAAGTTTGTTGTATTTATATAAATCATTATACAGATGTTTATCTCTGTGATTTGGGAATGTTATGATATCAAAAAGTGAAGAAATAGGTTTTATTATTACTTGACAAGTTCAAAAATAGTGGATATGCTTTAACACGAAACGAACAAAAAATTTTAAATATTTATAACCTGTTAGGTGAGGCTCCTATACAAACACAGGCTATTGCCCAAAAATATCGAAAGATGCCAATGGGTAGAACAGGAATTGTCGGATTAAGGCTCTTCTTAAGATAGCTAAGTGATGAAAGATTCATCCTTTACGTTGTATAGTGCCAAAACTCAACTAGGGGGAATGAGCTTTATTTAGCTATGTCTTTTTTAAATCAACCTCCTTTAGTTGAATCACTAGGGGAGGTTTTTTATATGCAAAATTTTATTTGTAATAAATCTCTTATAAAAGGAGGGAAAACTAATGATTGATGATATTGATCCCATATTTATTAAGAAATTTGTTTTCCCAGAAGTGGGAAAATGATAACAAGTACCACTGTCCTTAAGGAGGAATTACAATGAAAAAATGTTTACAACAATTATTAACGACAAAAGACATACACTTAGTGCAGGAGCTTATAAAAACTCAATCCTATGACATTGCAATGGAAATGAAAGATTTTCAACATAAAGATCAGATATCTTTAATGAAATGTTTTCCTACTGAAAAAGGTGCAAAAATTCTTAGTTACCTTACACCAGAGGAGCAATATAATATTTGTACCAACTTGCCTGTGGATAAAGGGGGAGAGCTATTAGCAAGGCAATCTATTGATGACCTTGTTGATGTAATTCTTTCAATTCATCCACTTCAGGCTGAAAAGCTGATACAACTTTTGTCTGAAGAATCTCAACAAAGAATTAGAAGTCTGCTGGTTTTTCAACCTGGAACAGCGGGCAGTCTGATGACAATTGACTATATTGCTGCAAGGGAAAATTGGAAAGTGAAAGATACGCTGTCGCATATTAGAAAAATTGGGGCAGGGGTTGAATCAATTTCGTATATTTATGTTCTGGATACGCGTGGTCAGCTTAATGGAATTGTTTCTATTCGTGAATTATTGCTAGCCTCAGATGATAAGACTTTATCGTCAATAATGGCATCAGATGTTACTTCAGTTTCAGTGGACCTAGACCAGCAGGAAGCTGTACAAAAGCTAATGGATTATGATTTATCTGCTATACCTGTAACAACGATGGATAATCGGATGATAGGTATCATAACCTTTGATGATGCAATGGATGTTTTTGAAGAAGAAGCAACTGAAGATATTCAAAAATTAGGGGGGAGCACCCCATTAGATAAGCCATATTTCGAAACCTCTATTTGGCAAATATACCGTAAACGTATAGGTTGGTTATTACTTCTGTTTGTAGCGGAAGCATATACTGGTTCTGTACTTCGACATTATGAAGAAACTTTGACTCATGTAGTTGCACTGGCTTTCTTTATTCCATTGTTAATTGGAACTGGTGGAAATACAGGCACACAGGTCGTAACTACATTGGTTCGTGCTGTAGCCCTAAATGAGGTGAAATTTAAAGATATATTTCGTGTTATGAAAAAAGAAGCATTAGTAGGTATTTTACTTGGGCTTACATTAGCCGTGGCGGCATTAATTCGTGCGTACACTTTAGGCGTAGGTACAGAAGTCGCACAAGTTGTAGCTATAACTGGATTATTCATTGTTATTTGGTCGTCTATTGTTTCATCTGTATTACCTTTAATTCTAAATAAGCTAAAGTTGGATCCAGCTGTTATTTCAGGTCCGTTCATTACGACATTAGTCGATGGGACAGGGTTAATTCTGTACTTTACCATTGCAAGAATGTTACTAGGTTTATAAAAAATTTATATTAGTTTTTATACCTAAGTTTGTTCACGTAAAGTTTGTAGATAAACTTGTTGGAAGCATGAAGAAAGAGAGAATAGAAATGAAAAAAGTATTCAAGTTACTAGATTATTCGTTGGTGTTTTCGCTTATCGTTACAATTATATTTGGAATTTTAATGATGTATAGTGCTAGCTCAATTGTTGCAGTAAAAAATTATGACTATAGTAGTGATTCCTTTTTTCGTTCTCAATTAAATAAACTATTTTTAGGTGTAATAGGGTTAATAATTTGTATTGGACTACCTTTTCATATATGGAAAAAACGCATCGTTTCAGTGTGTATTGTAATTGTAAGTATTGTATTACTATTTTAGTTTTATGGAAAGGGAAAGTTGTTAATAATGCACAATCTTGGATATTTGGAATATAGCCTGCAGAATTTATTAAACTGGGTGTGATTATTGTACTAGCAGGTTTTTTTTCAAAACGTCAAGAGGTACAAAAATCATTTTGGCAAGGCAGTGGCAAAGTTATTTTGTTTTTAATGTTTATGTTCTTTTTGATATACAAACAACCCAATCTAGGTTTTGCATTATTAATTTTAGGAATAGGGGCAAGTATGTTTATATGTTCTGGAATAAACATTATTATTTTAATGAAATGGATAACTGTTACTTCAATTGTTTGGGTACCGACTTTATACTTTCTTTTTAGATTTGGTTTATCTGATGTTCAAATCGCACGTATTACAACGGTGTTCAATCCATTTCTTGATGCAAAAGGGGATGGTTACCAACTTGTAAATTCATTTATTGCCATAGGATCTGGTGGAGTTAGTGGACGTGGGTATGGAAATAGTATTCAAAAGGAAGGCTTTTTACCTGAGCCTCATACTGATTTTATTATGTCAATTGTATCTGAGGAGCTTGGAATTATAGGGGTACTAATCATATTAACTGGTTTATTAACTATAGTAATACGTTCTTTTAAGATTGTTCAAGAGTGTAAAAGTCAATTTGGAAGTCTAATATCAATAGGAATCGGAAGTATGATAGGTCTTCAATCTATTGTTAATTTAGGAGGTGTCACGGGAATTTTCCCCCTTACAGGCACCCCACTTCCATTTATTAGTTTTGGTGGAAGTTCTTTAATGGCTAACTTAATAGCAATGGGACTGTTAATAAATATCTCAATTTTCAATAAAATAAACAGATAATATATTTGCTTTAGGAAACTTATAAATAAAAATTACTTTTTACGGTGAGAATAATACTATTTAAGTACAATTGCACTTCTAAATTTGATTAAAAATTCAGGGTAATTATAAAAATGTAGCTTTAAAATTATATTTTGAAAAAACAGGGGGATTTTATTTAATGGATAGGAGGTTAAGTTATTGCGATCTAATAAAAAAAAATCTTTTTATAATCAGGAAGTACTAGGCAAAAATTATAAAATGCTAAGTGAAATTGCAAAAAGTGATGTTGAGTCGACGTTTGCTTTTTTTAAAACGACGTCTCATGGACTTTCTCAGGAAGAAGCTACTAAGCGGCTTGAAGTATATGGGGAAAATAAAGTGATTTATCAAAAAAGAATAAAATGGTATATAACATTATTTAACTCTTTTAGAAGTCCGTTTATTTCTCTTCTAATCATATTAGGGATGTTATCTTTTCTTACTAATGATATAAAGGGTACTATTATTGTAGGGATTATGGTGGCTGTAAGTGTGTTAATTCGGTTCATACAAGAAATTCGTTCTCAGAAGTCTATAGAAAAATTAAAAAATCTTGTATATGGAAAGGTAACTGCTCTCAGGGGGGGAGATGTTTTATATAAGGAAAATAAGAGGGCGGTATTAGAAGAAAGTGGAAAGGTACAAGTTGCTCTTGAGAATCTTGTACCAGGGGATATTATAGAATTATCTGCCGGGAATATTGTACCTGCAGATGTACGAATCATCTCATCGGAAAATTTACTTGTAAATCAATCATCACTAACAGGGGAAGCATTACCCATTGTTAAAACAAATCAGTATTTCCATATGTACAAAAAACGTAAAATTAGAAAAATCCAAAATTTGATCGAATTGGAAAATCTCTGTTTTATGGGAACTCATATTATAAGTGGTACCGCAAAAGCAATAGTTGTAGGTACTGGAACAGATACTTACTTTGGTTCAATAGCAAAGAATCAGTTTAAACTGAACAAGAAATCTGATTCTAGATTCGATAAAGGGGTAAGCAAAGTTAGCTGGCTATTAATTAAATTTATGATTATCATGACCCCTATTGTTATGATAATACATGGATTTATAAATGGGAATTGGTATGAGGCATTTTTATTCGCTTTAGCTGTAGCGATTGGACTTACTCCAGAGATGCTTCCAATGATTGTGACCGCTAATTTGGCTAAAGGTTCTATTAATATGAGTAAAAAGAAGGTACTTGTAAAACAACTATCTTCTATCCATAATCTTGGAGCTATGGATATTCTCTGTACCGATAAAACAGGCACATTGACAGAAGATAAAATGGACCTGGTATGCCATACAGATACTAATGGAGAGAAGTCGGATGAGGTTTTGAAATTAGCGTATTTAAATGGCTACTTTCATACAGCATATAAAAATGAAATTGATCTATCGGTTATGCGTTATGTAAGAGATAGTAGTGAATATGATATATCTCAATACTCAAAAATAGATGAATGCCCATTTGATTTTAATCGAAGACGAGTTTCAGTTGTTGTAGAAACAAATGCTAACGAACGAATAATGCTATGTAAAGGTGCTGTTAGAGAAGTTATATCAATTTGTAGTTATATAAAAGAAAATAATAAGATAATTCCTATTACAGATGAAATCCAACGTAAAAATAAACACTTAATTGAACTCTGGCAGGAACGGGGGATGCGTGTTGTTGCAGTTGCATATAAGCAGTTAAAGAGTGATAAAGTGGGGAGTTACTCTATTGATGATGAATCAGATATGATACTTGTTGGATATGTTGGTTTTTCAAATCCACCCAAACAATCGGCTATGGCTGCACTTCATACTCTACAAAAGAAAGGGGTACAAGTGAAAATTTTAACTGGTGATAATGAGTCCGTGACAAGAAATGTATGTAGGAAAATGGGCTTGTATATAGGAGAACCAGTACTGGGTTATGAAATTGATAGTCTTCCTGATAAAGCATTAGTAAAACTTGCAAGTAAAACAAGTGTGTTCGCAAAATTAAATCCTAGTCAAAAATTTCGTATTATTAAGGCACTTCAAATGAATGGCCATACAGTTGGATTTATGGGGGATGGAATTAACGATGTGTTTGCTTTAAAACAGTCTGACGTTGGTGTATCTATCCATACAGCAGATGATATCGTTAAAGAGTGTTCAGATATTATACTTATAGAAAAGAATTTACATGTATTAGAAGATGCTATTGTGGAAGGGCGGACAACGTTTGGAAATATACTGAAGTATATTAAGATGACAGCAAGTTCAAATTTTGGAAATGTATTAAGTTTATTAATTGCTAGTGCATTTCTTCCTTTTCTTCCAATGCTACCAATTCAAATATTATGTCAAAACTTACTATATAATCTATCCCAACTTTCAATTCCGTGGGATAAAGTAGACAATGAATTTTTAGTAAAACCAAGAAGTTGGGATACAAAAGATTTATTTCGTTTTATTATTTTTATTGGGCCGGTAAGTAGTGTTTTTGATATAATCATTTTTATCGTAATGTGGAATATATTTGGTGCAAATATTCCTGAAATGCAATCCTTATTTCAAACGGGTTGGTTCGTAGTAGGGTTACTAACACAATTATTAATTGTGCATATGATTCGTACTCAACATATTCCTTTTCTACAAAGTACGGCTGCTAGACCTGTTTTGATACTTACAGGTTTAGTTATGATTATAGGGATTTCCCTTCCATTTACCAAGTTAAGTACCCAAATTGGCTTAACTCCACTTCCGTTGTATTATTTCCCGTGGTTATTTGGAATTCTAACAATATATGCTCTAGTTACTGAAATTATAAAGAAAATATACATCAGGAAGTTTAATCGATGGCTGTGAACTACTCGCCACTTAGCAAAGCTTGAAGTGGGAGCTTCTCAGTTCCACGATGAAAGCAAACTTTCGTCTCCCTGAGCGTTACTTCGGGGTGTTCCATCCCTAGATGTCCAACGCTTGGACGCTCTTTTGGTACGGTTGATATTTTACGCAGGAACCGAATGGCTTGGTTTTCGCACTCTATCTTCTTCTTGCAACCTCATATATCAAGTTATCAAAGAACTTCATATAGCTAGTTTATCAAAAGCTTTTGGCTATGCCAAACCGAAATTCATCTCCCACCTACCGTTGGGCTACGCCCTTCACACGCTTGAGGAAGGAGAATTATTTCGGGGAATTCGTTAAAACTAAAACATTTTATTGAAGTTCATTGTACGTTGAAAAGGCGGAGTCTCTTTGGAGACTTCGCCTTTTCGGTATATCATGAATTACAGGAATTACTAGTAGCCTCATAATATTTCCTCATATATTCATGCCTCTGTTTATCTCTTGAGAAACTTTGCACCAGAACCATATATACCCTAGAAACACATGTTTCCCTACAGGAAAGGTGAATTCATCTTCCACTTAACTTATTGGTGCTATGCACCTTCACACAAATTGAGGGGGAAGGTTTCTTGGCTAAAAATAATCTAGATAGTTTAATTTCTAATTGTTCCTGTATCTTTTATTTTAACGTGTGTATTCACACGTATTTTAGCTTTTGAAAAAGCGCGCAACCAATCTTCTTTTACCTTTTTCCATTCTTTATATTGAAAAGATCTAGCGTGTAATGATAAACCAATTGGATCAATTTTATTTCTCTGCATATCCTGTAACATGCCTTGTAATTTTTTATTGAACTCTTCCTGGATTTCATGTTCCAATCTACCTATATTCTTATTACCATGTAAACGAGTTTTAGTTAAGTTTCCGTTGGTTTTTTCAATTAAGGATACATTCATACTTACATCTATATTAAAAATAAATTTACCTTTTTGGAAATCAACACTAATTTTTCTCTTTGCATTTTGTACGAAAACAGACGCATTTGGCTTTTTATCAGATTTTTTTGGAGAAAGAACAAGGTGTAGTATCATCCGACCTGTATTTTTTGACTTATTAATAAGGTTAAAAAACTTCACATCGGTTTTAGGAATCTTCGTTAAGTACTTTCCTTGATGATTTAAAAATGCAATTCCTACCGTATCAATTTCATTATTTGTTTTCTTGATAATGGGAACAGTTTGCGTCATTCCCTGTTCATTTTTTTCTCTCATTAATTGTTGAATTGTAGAAGAGACGGATTGATTATTTTGAATTGAAGACTCGATTACACCATTTATATAAGATGGAAGTGATGGCTTATCAGGCCTATTAACTTTAAACATATCTTCTGCCGGTCCATCAACAAGCACTACTTTAGCATTAATGGTAGCGTAAGGATCACGGTAAGAGGAATCGAGCGCCTGTATCCAATTTTCTTCTTGTGCTAATTTATCCCCAATTAAAATAACTTCAGCTTTGGATGATGTCACATACCCTGTTAATTTCGTATCCATTTTGCTAAATCCATCATATATGGTTGACGCCTGAACCCAATGCTCTACAGTACTGCTTTGCTGTTTATGATGAAAGAGTGGTATGCTTGTGCCCACTTTTATGTTTCCATTAGAAGTACTATCTAAGCCGATTAAAAGGATTAAAGAAACTTTTTCAAGAGGAATTCTCTGACCACAACCAATTAAACATACACAACAGATTACAATCCATATCCATTTTCGAATCAAAGCTGTTTCCTCCTAGTAAACCAAGTAAAAACAATGCTGTAAGCGAAAAAGAAGATTGGTAATAGAATAAAGAAAAGGATATTTAAGATATCCATAAGAGAATATATAAATAAATATTGATCCACATCGGGATTTAGAAAAACGAATAAGCCGACTATTAAAAGCATAAAACCAACCAGCACCCAATTGCGAACGGTTTTTTGAAATAAAATGGTCACAGATTCGAAACTGAAAAATAAATACGGATATATTGTAGTGGAAAATACAATCAAATAGTAAGCGATATATAAAATTTCTAATCGTTCTATGAAAGAAAAACGAACTCCTTTTAACAGATGAAATACTGGCCAAATTACGTCTTTTATCCCCTCCGGACTAAAGTATATATAAGAAAGAATAGTCACATATAGATAGAAAAACATGGTTCCAGTATTCGCTATTAGTATTCCTTTTATGGCTTTTTGTTTTTTTTGTAAGAACGGATAAATAAAATATGCAATTTCTAAGCCCGCATAAGGAGTAATGGTTTCTTTTGTTGCCTTTACAATAGGGTATAAGCCATCTTTAAAAATAGGTAGTAGGTGTAAAGGATTGTAGTTACTCTTTAGTGAAAAAAGAAGAAATAGTGGCATCCAAGTAGTGAAGAAGAAAACAAGCATAGAATAACTAGTAAGAGCCCTTAACCCACTCAGGGTTAAAATAATAAAAGGCAATAGTAATAATATGGAGATTTGATAAGCAGGAGTGGAGGGGAATATCCACACTTTTACAATATCAGTTGCCTTTAATAAAGTATTAAAACCAGCAAAAAATAGATAAAAGGCATATAAAAGAAGAAAAATTGTTCCTAGCCATTTACCAAAGTATGCATTTAAGATCTGAGAGAAATTTTTGTTAGGATTTTTTTGTAACATTAATATAATAATTACGCCAATTATAGAAGTAATTATCCATCCCAGAATGATAGAAATCCAGCCGTCTGTACCAGCGGTAGTGGCAAGAGGGCTTGGCATAATTAGCATACCTGATGCTAGTTGCAGTGAATGAATGAAAACAATATATTCGAATGAAGTTATGTTTTGGAATTTAAGATTCCCCATGTGAACCACCTTCTTTTTTCTTTCTTTGTTTCGGCTGTCCTGTACTCGAGCGGGTGGTGATCATAGAAATTGGAAATCTTACAAAAGAATCTTTTAACTCTTGGAGACGAAATGGTGCAATTGGCAATCCATATGGTGAACCATAGGAAGTTAGTGAAACAAAATGAGCAAATAAGAGCATTAATCCACTAACAATACCTACAATTCCAAAAAAGTAGGCAAATAACATCATTGGAAAACGAATAAGCCGAATACAACTTGATAAATCATAATTAGAAACAACAAATGATGCAATGGCAGTAATAGACACGATAATAACCATAACATTACTCACAAGCCCTGCTTGAACAGCTGCTTGTCCAATTACAATACCTCCAACAATTCCAATGGTTTGTCCAATTGGTTGTGGTAGACGAATACCAGCTTCACGAAGCATTTCTAATGTGATTTCCATAATAAATGCTTCTAGTAAAGGCGAGAAAGGGACTTTAATTCTTGACGTTGCAATAGAAGTATATAGATCTAAAGGAATGATTTCAAAGTGGAATGAAACCATTGCAATATATATTGCGGGTAAAAATATAGCTATAATAAATCCTAAAAATCGTAATAAGCGAAAAGATGATGCAATCAGCCAATGTACATTATAATCATCGGGAGTCTGAAAAAATCCAATTAAATTCATTGGAACGATCATTGCACCAGGAGATCTATCAATTAACACTGCTACTTTACCATCAAGAATATGATTAGAAATAGCATCTGGGCGTTCACTTAAATAAGCCTGTGGAAAGGGAGTCCAATTTTGATCTTTTGTAAAGTTGGACAATTCTCCTACGCTCAATACTGTATCAGTTTTAATTTTACAGATTCTTGTCTCCACTTCCTGTACCACATCTTCGTTAGCTACATCGCCTAAGTAAAGTAAATATACAAAAGTAGTGGCCCGTTCTCCGATTGTCATTTTTTTAATTTTCAATTCAGTAGAAGGAATATATCGACGAATCAGACCTATGTTTTTAGTGACATTCTCAATAAACCCATCATGAGAACCTTTAATGGTAACTTCTGAAATAGGTTCCTGAATTGATCTTTCTGCCCATCCCTTTGTATTAATGAGAAGGGCTTTCTTTTCTCCTTCCATAAACAGTACACATTGTCCCTCAAGTAATCCTTCTTTAATTTCATTCCACGTATATACTATTTTGGTATGAGTAGCAATAATATTAGAATTAAATATTTGACTGTCTTCATTCACTTCTTGTAATAATGGTGTAACAACATTTCCTTTTAATGCAACACCATCTGTAAGGCCTTCAAAATAATATAGTAAAATATTCGTGTTTGTTTTTAATTGCAAAGGATGTTCAATCAAATCTGCACTAATATCAAAGATGTTATCTAATGTATTTTTAAGTTCTTTTAAGTTACTTGTTTGGATTTTTTCAATGGTTTTATCTGTCTTTGTTTCTAGGGTCTTTTCATTTAAGGACAAAATTGACACCTCTTTAATATATAACGATTAGTTGTAGTTATTATTTTTATATGTTTGAATTTTATTCACTAATTTAAACGGATTGAGATCAAGAATAACTAAAATTGAAGTACTATATTATAAATTCAATAATTGAGAGTAAAAAAGTAGATGTAATTTGTGTAGAAATCTAAGTATCAAGATAGAAGTGAAATTTGAATGATTATAATAAAAAAGAACCCTTGATAGGTTCTTTTTAATAGTTGGTAAATATGTTGTCAACAATAGATGGCGATAAAGGTAGTAATTTAGATGTCTTTATGTTACTCAGCTGAATTTTGTAGGAAGAATTATTTTTTCATACCTCAATGCTCAATAAAAAAGGACATTTCATTTATTTGGGTGTTTTAGTGTATTTGAATTTTGCACGCTAACAAATTTTGTTTAGGGACAAAATGTGAAGTTTTATTCTGAAATAACAGAAAGTTAATGCGGCAAAATTCCTATTGGTAATTTGGATAGGTATCAAATATTTCTTTGGCCTTATTTTCTTGATATGACCGTACGTTTATATGTTTCTAAGGGAAAGAAATATTTTCATTTTTATTACCATCTATTGTTTGATTAAGATGGTAACACGAAAATGAAACGTTTACAACCAGAAAATAAAGAAAAAATATTAAAATGCGACTTTTTTCGACAAATATTCCTATAAACCGTTTTGTGTTTTGTAGGAATTAGAAATAACTAAATTAGTAATAATAGCTTAATATATTAAAGTGAAATTCAATGAATAAGAGTCCAAAGGCATGAATTTAAATGATAAAGTTATAATTTTCTTTTTTGAACTGTAAGTGTTTTACAAGTATAGTTAAACTTTAATCCAACTAGCATTTCTTCCTTTTGTCACTAGCTTAATATGGCCAAACAATTGCAAGGAATTTAAAGCCTTACTGATTGTACTCTCTGCTATGTCTGGATATGTGTTACGAATACACTCCTTAGTAAAGGGTTGTTTTTGTTTAAGGATAAAATCCTGAATTCTCTCCACTTTAGTATGCTTACATATAGAATCTAGAACTGTATTATGAAGATCTTTGTACGCCTCTAATATAATAGTTAAAAACGTTTTTAACCAAAAGCTACTATTATGTTCCTCGCAGTACCAATTTACCGAAGATTTATAAATTGAATTGTAATATTCAGATTCGTTTTTCTTAATGTATTTATCCAGACATACATATTTTACAAATGTATTTCCACTCTTAATTAATAGCAATTGCATTAACATAAGTGCCAATCTGCCGTTACCCTGATTAAAAGGGACTATGCAATAAAAATTAAATATAAAACGAGCTATTAATAAAAGTGAATGATGGCCCTTACTAGAATTTAATGAGTTATATTGATCACATAATTGTTCCATTACTTGTGGAATAAGCTCATGTGGAAGAATGCGGTAACTATTTAAGTGCATTCCGTTTTCAGGAATACCTGGAATAGTAAACGGTTTTTCGCGCCATTTGGCACTGTCAGAGGTAATGTAATGTATTAATTGAAAATGTAATTCCTGTATAGTCTCTGGATTGATTAATAAATCACAGGAATTCTTATGTACAAAAGTAAGTGTTTGATAAAAACAAAAGATAGCATCTTCCGAAATATTTTGAGGTACTATATCATCTAAAATAAGTTCTTTTAATCTTTTATTAGGGACTTTTATATCTTCATAGGTAGTAGTAAAGTTTTTTATGTAATGAAGTGGTATGGTTTTTTCTAAGCTAGTAAATATATCAGGATTTTGTTCCTGATAAGCAGCTAATTTTCCTTTTAATTCACTAATTTCACTAATTATATTTAATAGTCTCCTTTTTAATTCAATATTTTTATACCTGTCATCGAAAAAATTTCTCATTTTTATTCCCCCTGTAACCCCTTAACATGCTGTTACATAAATCTTTCCATTCTAAAGATAGTTTACAACATTATTTTGAAATAACAATATATTTATTTGGATTTTGAACTTATTTTAGAATCAAAATTGTTATTTAAATTTGATTAACGAGTTAGAACTTATAATTAATCATGTTTGAATAAAGAATGAATATACACAGATAAAAAATATAGTTTGACTTAAATTCCTTTTTATGAATTTACGAGGTAAAAATATAATTTTAGAATTATTATTAGTGTAGTTTGCTGTATTATTGCTGGGAATTTACTAGAAAGTAACTAATTTTCACAAATAAAATAAAGAAATCTTAAAGAGGAATCAATAGGATCTAATTTGAATAGGCATAATCCTAACATTAAATGTGCAAATGTACAATAATTAAATGAAAAAAATATGAAAATATCGACTTTTTTCGACAAAATAAATTAAATAGAAAAACAATCTAATGTAAGAAAATTGTTGCTTTAGATGGTCTCTGCATTTCATAAATTAATATTGAAGGAATTATCAAATGATTTTTACGAGTAATAAAAGAGTAGATATATAAATTAAATTGTGACAATTATAAAGTTAGTATT
The DNA here is from genome assembly GCF_044909215.1 of Bacillus sp. RC252. Taxonomy (NCBI): domain Bacteria; kingdom Bacillati; phylum Bacillota; class Bacilli; order Caryophanales; family Bacillaceae; genus Bacillus; species Bacillus sp. RC252. The sequence goes on from NZ_JBIYDV010000021.1 coordinate 77,270, forward strand.
CTCCATTTTCATTATTTAATTTAACAAATTTAATAATATTAAGGTGACTTTTCTATATTTAATATAAGTATTTGATGGGGTATGCTCATAAAAAGTGTCATTTTCTATATATCCATGTAGCATTTAGCGCTTGTATTGCGAAATATTTTGACATAAGTTAATTTAAATATTAGGTACAGAAACATTTTAAGGAAAAGAGTCAGTATAAAAGTAACCTGAAAAACGTTTCACCCTAAAAACGTTTTTCCTCAAGAGATTTTCAGGAGCACTAAAGTTTTTTAATTTGTTTCTGTGCCTTATTAGATAAAAATAATATAATAAGTTGTTTAGAAAAGGTGAAAAATTCCCCCATTATAAAATGAATTCATATCACTTAACGTCCGTATGTTCTAGTTAAAGTAGGAATTTAAAGAAAAGGAAAGGGCTAGCTCTAGTTATAATTAGTGCAATAAATAGGGGGCTACTCAAATTTTTTTGTTTGATTTGGTAGGAGTAATATTTACGTTTGTTGGACTAGGTGTTATTAAAGTGCATACCCTTTTTGATTCAACCGATGAGGCGCTAATCAAGGATTTAATCATCTAGAATTTAAAAAGGTTAAATGTGGAACTGAATTTTCTGCTAAATTAGTAGAAACTAAAACAATCCCCTTAAATTGAACTATTCACTACTTAACGTCCTGATAGATTGTTTGAAGTGTTAGTAGGCAAATCTAAAAATAAAAAAGGATATTCTACTCTTCTTTTATGTATATAAAACAAAGTGTAAGGTAAGTTCCAGATCCAAAGTGTTTTATTTAATATTCATTCAATCTCATGCGTACTACTTTTATTTTCTTAAGAGCATGTATTTGCGTGGATGCTCTTAAGAGAATAAAATGCCTAAAAAAATAAGTATAAGCATACATTTTAAAAATTGATATATCGTATATTATAAAAAACTCCTTGTTCTTCAAATAACGAACAATACAATGTGAATGAAACTCTCAGAAGAATTTACATATAGAATTCACCTTAACTCAAAAAAACACATTTTATGCAAAATTATATTTGCTGCTATAGAAGGGTGGGGGTTAACATGACCAAAACTTGGTGTAGGTTCGTATTCCTTGTAAAATAAGTGATTCTTTACTGTTTTCTCTAGTTGTATCTATTAATGATTCATCAGGTTTCCTTCCAGTGGAAGGGACATAAGTTGTTACTACCCTTGGAAATATATTAATAAACACCCATTCAAATTTGTCGATATTTCTATTTCCAAATTCTAATGTTTCAATTGGCTTAATTGTATTTTCTCTATCAAAAAATTTTATTATGTAAAACCTTTTTGAGAGGTCACTACTATGTTCAATAGTCCAAATTAAATTTTCCATTTTCTTGATTTGCAACAAGTCCATTTCCGAAAATCCTTTCATACATAAATATAGCGAATGTTCCTATTCTATACTATATATTTTGAAATTTAAATAGTTATCTTATACGATGGGATAAAAAGAAGTTAATACTCTAAAATTTATCTTAGAAAAGGACACACCTACGCATACATATGCTATAGTTGTGTCCTTTTTTAGTTGTTTATAAGTTTCCTACAGAGTTATTGAAGTAAAGTTTCAACAGTGTCTCCATAGTGAAGTGAGATTCATTATTTAAGATTCATTTAAACCGTATATTAAGTTCATATGAATCGCATATTGGAATTTTACAATATGTGTGTAAGGCGTTTCTGGAATTATATTATTTTGAAAATATAAACTTCAATATACCAAAAAGTAAGAATATTAAACCGTAATAATTTTAGAATATACTTCTAATTAAAAGACGTGCGGAAATGCACGGATAATAAAGGAGAATTTCTTATGACAATGTATAAAAGTGAAATGAAAAAGAGTGTAATAACTGAAGAGGATGTAGATATGTTAAAAATAATGGCACATCCAATTCGATTGCAAATTATAAACGAGTTAATTCAGTATAAAAAATGTAATGTTACACAATTGACGGAGCTTTTAAAAATTCCACAATCTACTGTTTCCCAACATTTATCGAAAATGAGAGGCAAGGTGCTAAAGGCTGAAAGAAAAGGCTTAGAGATGTACAATTATATTACTAATTTAAAGGCGAGTCAGATTGTAGGGATTTTAGGTTTGTAAATAAACAAAACTTCACACATATCATTATAAGTAAAGCACAGAATAATCCCCCCACAAATAAGTGGGGGATTTCTTTTATGACAAAATATCAGTTTTTTTGAGGAGTGTCACGATAGTCACCATGTTCTAATGTGTTATTAGTATATGAAAAATTTTGAAAGTGCTAAAATGCTTGATATTATTCACTAGAAGTTATGTCGCAAAAATCTTTTAATTTCATCAAAAGCTAAGTGACGATGACCAGCCTGACAATGTTGTTCACCACCAGTTTTCTTAGTGAAAACTACAGAAGTGATGGAGGCTGCATTACATAGCTCCGATTCGATTTGCGGTAATCGGCTAATTGGAACGTACTGATCGTCTTCACCAGCCAGGAGCAATACTTCTTGATTTATGAACTGACCGATTCCTGCCATCGTATGTTTTTCAAAGTTTTTAAGTAAGTTAAATGGCGTTTTTTCACCTGTATTTTCCATACCTTTTTTAACTTTCCAGTTCAGGTCGATGCTGGTGGCCATCATTTGTTTAAACATGGTATTAATTTTGTCAGCTTCATTAGTAGCCAGAAGCGTGGTCAATTTATTCCAGATATTTTCCGGCATGCGCATCTTGAGTGCATCAAGGCCACTATAAAAAATATTAAAGGCGATGACTTTGTCGATTCGTTTTTCAAAAGCGGCGGCACGCATTGCCAAGTAGCCGCCCCAAGAAGCTCCGAGAATACTAACACGGTCAAGTTTGAAATAGTCAATGACTGTGGAAACGGGCTTCTCCCAGTTGTGGATGAATTTTAAGCCGTTTTTCAGTGCTGTTCCTTGTCCAGGTCCATCAAAAACTATAATATTATAATTGATTCCTATGAGGTAGTTCATCATCTTCATCATTTCCTCCATGTAGGAATCGTAGCCTCCAAAGAAAAGTAGTGTACTACATGCGCCTGGTGTCATGAATTTGATTGCAGGAAGATAGGAATCTTCATAAGGAATTTGATAGGTTTCATACTCAAAGTCATGAAAGCCCTTATAAAAAGTTTCACGGTATTTTTGGTACACTTTTTCTTTTTTTTGATTGGATGATTCCATATAAAACTCGGCAGCCTGATAATAAACCGAAGCCAGATCGAAGTCTTTCTGATGCTCCCGCATTGCTGCATATTCTATCCAAGTGTTATACCAGCTGTCCGTGTCTGTAAGTCTTGGGATGATGGCTTGCAAATCCTGATTTGCCCGCTCATCGTCTTGATAGAAATCGTTGAAAAAACGGTTAATTTGCAAATTGAACTGTTCGTTGTTTACATACTGTTTAAACATAAAATCCCTCCTTATATTTGACTACAAGGTAAGGATAAGAGAAGTATATTATAGAAACAACAAGCAGGAAAGGGTAAGAAGTACGAAATCGAACCATAAGGATATAAATGGTTTGATAAGCAACTTTGGGAAGGAGATTGATTATTAATGGGAGAGGATGTTCGCGTTTATAAAACGAAGAAAAATATTTCTAATACACTTATTACCCTCTTGAACGAAAAAGAGTTTGGGCGAATTACAACTAAAGATATTTGCATACATGCTATGGTGAGTAAGTCCACATTTTACAGCCATTTTGCAGATAAATATGATCTTTTGGAAAAATTAGTGCAAAATTATGTCTGCTGGTTCAAGGAAGAAATTGAATTTCGTTTCGCATTAATAGAGAATGGAAATGTGGCTCAAGCTATTAATATGATAACCGATAAGATCTCAGCGCGAAAAAAAGAGATTTCAACTTTACTCCATGTACGTGTTCCCTCAGCGGATTTACGTTTAGAATTAGAATCCATTTTATATAATGCCTGCTATTCCTATTTGAAAGAGCAGCAGGTTGAAGTAAGTGTGCCGATTGACTTTGTAGCTCAGTTGTATACAGCAAACGCAATGGTGTCAATCAATTGGTCGCTGAGCAACGATAAAAATCCAGATGTGGTTGAACTAATCGATAATATGCAGGGATATGTTTTTGATCTGATTTTGTCAGGTGGCGAGAGAATGTAATAAATCATGAAATCTGCTTAATAATGTAGTTATCGTGTGGGGGGTGGTTGTAAAAAATTAAGTAATCGATATTTGGATTTTTTGTGAATCTTTATTGGTTTTTTATAAACTCTTTACTACATAATGTTACAAAATAGAATTAATTTGCTTAATTTAGCCCCATATCAGGTTAATAAATAAACTAAATGTGTTTATGTTATTGAACTATTAATATATTAGTAGGTGATTTGTTCGTTTATCCCTATATTGCTATTATATTAGCATAAACAATATATTGGGGGGACAAGTATGAATTTGAAGTTAACACCTAAGTTAGAAAGATTAAGAAAAAGTAAAAAAGGAATTGGTGCTTGTGTTTTAGCTGTAGGGTTGACGGCAATTACAATGATTCCTCAAAGTGCATATGCACATGGGTTTGTTGAAAAGCCGAGTAGTCGTGCTGCTTTATGTAGTCAGAATTATGGAGCATTAAATTTAAATTGTGGAAATGTAATGTACGAACCTCAAAGTCTAGAAGCACCTAAAGGATTCCCAGATGGTGGACCGATTGATGGGAAAATCGCTTCGGCAGGAGAACTGTTTGGAGGGATTCTTGACCAACAAACATCAAATCGCTGGTTCAAAAACACAATAAAGGGGGGAGCAAATACATTTACATGGAAATACACAGCGGCACATTCTACAAGTAAATGGCATTATTACATTACCAAAAAGGGATGGGATCCTAATAAACCATTAACACGTGCTGAATTAGAACCAATTGGAACTGTGAAACATGACGGTTCGGCAGCATCAAATAATTTAACGCATACAATTAATGTACCAACTGATCGCAATGGTTATCATGTTATTTTAGCTGTATGGGATGTAGCAGATACGTCAAATGCGTTTTATAATGTAATTGATGTAAATCTAGTAAATAATGAAGCTCCCGATACAGTAGCTCCAAGTCAACCAACTGGATTAAATGCGTCTAAAGTTTCTGCCAATAGTGTTGAACTAACATGGAAGGCCTCAAATGATAATATAGGCGTAAAAGAATATCAAGTGTTACGTAATGGAGAAGTAATTGGTACGGTACTAGGTACAACTTTTACTGATAAAAAACTAAAAGCAAATACGGAATATACCTATACAATAAAGGCATTAGACGCTGCTGGAAACATATCAAAAGAAAGTGAAAAACTAAAGGTTAAGACAACAAATGAAACTCCAGATAAAGAGGCTCCGACTCAACCAAAAGGATTACATAGTATGGGTACAACAGCGACAACTGTTGATTTGATGTGGAGTGCGTCTGAAGATAATGTAGGTGTTGATCATTATGTTGTATATAGAGAAAGCACTGGGGTTATGAATAAAATTGGGACAGCGGATAATACATCCTTTATGGATAAAGATTTAAAAACTAATACATCGTATAAATATGTAGTGACGGCGGTTGATTTAGCTGGAAATGAGTCTAGTAGAAGTGATGTTTTAACTGTAGCAACAAAACTAGAGGACTCTACTTATGAAAAATGGGATGCAAGAAAAGCATACAATAAAGGTGATAAAGTAGTACATGAGGGAAAAGTGTATGAAGCGATTCAAAGTTATCAAGGGAACGGCGATCCAAATTGGATTTTTGCACTATCGCTTTGGAAGCCAGTTTTAAATAAATGATAAGTGGAAAAGGGTAGTTATCACTTATTCTATGTGCAATACCGGAACAGGGGTGCAATTTTTACTCTTCATCCCAATATATACGAAATGAAATTATTAAAGAACCCCAATGGTATTCCATCAAAAAGGAATTCCATTGGGATTCTTTATTTTTTAATTTGTAATAGCGTATATTTTCACTGTAAATTTGTTAGTGGCACCAAGTGGGCTTGCAATATAATATTTAGCATTCGTATAAGCTTCAGTCCTAGATCCATGTGAAATATTTTTCCAACGAGTAGAATCTGTACCTAGGGAAACGTCAATCATTACATTGAAAGAGATAGAAGAAGGATGATCTTTTTCTGAAGGCTCAATAATCCATTTTAATTCCTTAGTACCTACAGGTAAACTATCAATTTTAAAGTTTTGACTGGATCGATTTTGTTGTCCGGATAAAGGGCTAGATTCGGATGAAATTTGCGAAATTAATATTTCTTTTTCATTCGAATGTATACCATTTAATTTAATGATACTATCAATTAAACCTGGACCAGGAAAATCAGCTGCGATAATACCAGAATGTTTAATTCCACCTTGTTGCAAGAGTTCGGTCCCAAGTGTATTCATTCCACCATAAAATACTTGACCATTTATATCACGAGGGAAATCTTCCCACGCATTAGTTGTAGCTTTTTGAATCATCTTGGGGTTACTATCAGTATTTCTGCTCTCTTTACCACTTGCAACAAACCAAGGATAAACATTATTTAATAATGCAGCAGCACCACCTGTGCCACTAAAATGGTTAAGATAGATTTTATCATTGTTAAAATTATTATTTGCATTTTGAAGGTGGGTTCTCACCGCATTCCATTTTTCATACATTCCGTCTGGTCCGTTTTCAATTTCAAATGTATCTTGTATATTTAAGCTATCGTAATTAATACCATATTGCTGAGAGGCTGTAAAGTTTTGTAAGATTACAATTTTCCCTCGGATGTCTCCTAGAGTAGGGTTATTTCTTTTTGAAGCTGGTACAGAACTTGGATCCCAAAAATAAGAAGAATTAAGGTCTTTGTATTTATTAAGTATTTCCTCGAATGATAGTGAGCCACTTTCAGGAGTAGTTTCTTCTTTTAAGCGCATTAAAATTGTTTCTGTAGGATGATCTTTTAAAAATTGAATTGCCTCTTTTAATACATCTTCAAACATTGCTTTTTGATTTACAATCCCATGGTACATTGCAAAAGAATCTTTTACACGTTTAACACGCATATCTACATATCGAATTCCGGAATTTAATTGTTGTGGTAGACTCATAGTTTGATTTCTTGTCAAATTTTCATCAAGAAAACTTGCTCCATGTAAAGCCATTGTACCGTGAGTCCCTGGAATAGATATTTCACTCAATTTTGTTGAATCTGCTACTTTCGACATCCATGCTGGGTTTTGATAGCCTATATTGGATTCATAGGAATAACCTGGATGACTATCAGCAAAAATAGTAGATGGTGTACTTAAACTTGCTAGTGTGAAACAAGTAAGGATACTAATTTTAAAAAAATTCCTCATTTTTATTTTGTTCATTTTATCTCTCCTGACTTTTAAACAATAGATATAATAAAACAAGATGATTTTTTACTACATCTATTGTTTTCATTCTTAAAGTAATGAATTTTTGTGTTTGAAAAAATCAAAATAGGGTAGGAAGTTATTTGAGATTTTAATAGTTTGTTGTAATAAATTGTATCTAATAGTCAAACGGATTCTTAAAGAATTGAAGCATAGATAGGTAAAAAACAAACTTTCCGCTGTACTGTATACAAACAAAACAGAAGTCTTAAAAAAGACTTCTATTTTGTGACATATAATGAATGATAAGGTGGTTAACAAATCAAGATAATGTGACTGAGTGGTAAAAATCTATTTATAGCTGTTTCAGAATTTTTTATAACAAGGTTACTTATGAAAAATGGGACTCTGTTAGGCTAACAAAAATTAAGAAATTCTACTCATTAAAACTTAAACTAACTACAGTTGCGATAGATTGGGCTGCATGTTCCCAGCTTCCATCTATCACTTTTCCAATCTGTTGACCAAGTGCATTTAAATCATTTGGATTAACTGGAATCCCATTATACGCAGCAAGAATTGATAAAAGTGGAGCAGCAAATGGTGTCCAACCACCTCTATCAATATTAAATACAGGCTTATCTATTACCTTTCCATCTTGCACTGTAAACTCATAATAAAATTGATCATCTGGACGAAAACTTAAATGATGAGAAATTTGTCCCTTAACATATGTTTTACCGCCACCTAAATTTACTACTTCAATTGGTTTTACATTAAATTCATGCTCAAATACTTTTATTTTTTTGACTTCTGGACCATTTAAGGCAGCGTCAACTGCTGTTTCCAAATTATTTTGTGCAAATGGTTGAATACTCATCTGTGTCTCTTCTTGTTGGATAGGAGCCTCTTTTTCAGCAGCAAACACCGATGTACTTGGTAGTGCACCTGTAGCCAATGTAGCTGCAAGCGCAGTCGTCATAATGACTTTTCTTTTCTTCTTCATAGTTTTCTTCCTCCTTTTAAGTTATGATATATAATCTTTTAAAGACTGACACGGGCAATATTTTGTTTCATAATGCACGCAAAAAACTAGTTTAAGAATTATGTGAAAATATGTCAGAAAATTAAAGTTAATTATATATGCACTTACAATGATAGCTATCTACACATGTTTTTTCAATTTTCTAACAAATAATACAGTAATACCTTTTCATAAGGCAATTTAGTGTTTCAATTCTCTCTTTGTACGTTTTAAACAAATTAAAATCGTAGTGGTAATAATATATTTGTAATCAAATGTCGTATATACTTCGAGAAAAGTACACAATATTTTTATAAAAAACTATAGGAATTATCATGATATAGTTATCAAACTAAGTAAGATAAATGTTAATATTATGAAGAGATTCCAGTGATCCGCTATAAAATTACTGAAAAATGAGCATGACATCATACACACATGCGATTGAAAAATTTTATAAGTGGCGTATAAAACTATAACAAATTCTACAAATCAATTAAAAAATTTCAGTTATTCTGAATGCGAAGGGCACGTAATATTTATTGTGAACTGTAGTACTGATTAAGATTTTAGGAGGAAGTATGAACAAGAAGACTAAAAGAATCATATTAATTATTGGTATATTAGTAGGCATTAGTATCTTTTTATATTTACAAAACAATTTAATAAGTATAACTGAGGTTAAAATAACCTCTAGTAAAATTCCCTCTTCTTTTAAAGGATATAAAATACTACAAATTTCAGATTTACATAATAAAAAATTTGGTGATAATCAAGACGTTTTAATTCAAAAAGTAAAAAGCATAAATCCAGATATTATTGCTATTACGGGTGATTTAATAGACAGTAAATCGTACGATGCAGAAATGAGTATGCAAGTAATACGAGAACTTGTGAAGGAATATCCGGTATATTTTGTGACAGGAAATCATGAAAAATGGTCAGGAAAATATAACAGTTTAGAAAAAAATTTAAAGAAACAGCATGTCACTGTTTTAAGAAATGAACATGTAATAATACAAAAGGGAGGACACGAAATAAACTTGTTAGGAATTGATGATCCGGAATTTAATACTGGAGATATTGATGAAGGAAGTATTGTAAAAGATGCAATTGTAAAAGCAAAAATTGAAACGCAGCCAGATAGGTATAATGTATTATTATCCCATAGGCCTGAATTTCTAGAAGAGTATGCTGAGGAGAAAGTAGATTTAGTGTTATCGGGTCATGCACATGGGGGACAAGTTCGGTTACCTTTTATCGGGGGATTAGTTGCTCCTAATCAAGGAATACTGCCCAAATATACAGCGGGTTTATATGAACAACAAAATACGTCTATGATAGTTAGTAGAGGATTAGGCAATAGTATCATTCCGCAAAGAGTTTTTAATAGACCTGAGATTGTAGTCGTGCAGTTAAATTAATCTGTATGGCTTTTTTGTTCAGGAGAATAATTTAAAGGTAGTTTTTCTTGAGTACAAGTTTCCATTACAATTTTGTTAAAATTTTTCAACGTTACATAAAGTAACAAAATTTGACCTATTGAGTTTGTTATAGTGTAAATAATCAAAAAACTTAAAAATTAGTCGAGTTAAAATAGTTATTATTAAGCAATATTAAAAATATAAAGGGGTGTACAAATGCATAAAGAATTTGAAATTGAAGAATATACGGCGATTGAGGAGCAAATTCATTATTATAGTACGTCTTTATTAGTAAGTCATCCTGAGCAAATTGTAAAGTATTTAGAAAAACGGTTGGAAAAGTATGCAGAAACGTTACAATATGCACATTTATATCCGGAAACGGTTATATTACCAATACAGCAAATAGTTATCGAATATTCTTTAGATGTTGCTAGAATTAGAAGGTATTTAAATTTAAAAACATAACAAAAATCGAATAATTTACAATGAAACAGAGTCGACTTTAAGAAAAGATATTCTAATGTCGACTCTGTTTCATTGATTTAGTAAATAACAGAAAAAATATATGTTTGAAAAGTTTGACATATAATAATTCGAGAGTAAAATAAAAGTGAGTACTCACTCATTTTAAAGAAAAGGGGGATTTTTAGTGCAGCAACCTTCAATTATTTTACGAGATGTATCAAAAAATTTTGGGAAAAAAGAAGTTTTGCATAACCTTTCGCTGCAAGTAGAAAAAGCAGAAATTTTTGGCTTGGTTGGACCTTCCGGATCAGGGAAAACAACACTCATTAAAATGATTGCAGGTATTAATGAGTCAACTACAGGGGATGTAATTGTTTTTAATACAAACATGCCTAATCTAAATGAAATGAAAAGAATTGGTTATATGGCTCAGGCTGATGCATTATACGAAGAACTATCGGCATATGAAAATGCAGATTTTATTGCAACGATGTATGGGTTAAAAGGTAAGCGTAAGAAAGAGAGAATCGTAGAAGTTTTTGAACTTGTGCAATTATCAGAGCATATGAAAAAGCAAGTACAGCATTTTTCAGGTGGAATGAAAAAACGTTTATCATTGGCGATAGCACTCCTTCATGAACCAGAAATATTAATTTTAGATGAGCCAACAGTTGGGATAGATCCTCTACTTCGAAAATCGATTTGGGAGAAGTTTTATGACCTTAAAAAGAAAGGAACAACTATTATTGTAACAACGCACATTATGGATGAAGCTGAGTTTTGCGAACGTCTAGGGCTAATTAGAGAAGGGAATTTAGTTGCGATTGGCACACCGGAGGAATTGAAAAAACAAACATCTTCTGGACGAATTGAAGATGTCTTTATGTTAGAAGGAGTGATTGAATCATGAGAGCTAATGGTGTAGTCATCCGTATCATTCGTCAATTTTTTCGAGATAAGCGTTCTTTAGCAATGATGTTTGGGGCACCAATGTTATTACTTTGGTTATTATCGCTAGTATTTACACAAAAAGACTATATACCGCATATTGCTGTAGTCGATGTACCTGCTCCTATAGTAAAAGCAATGAAAAATCAAGAAGCATCAATTTATGAATATAGTAAAGACAAAGCAATTTCGGAATTAGAAAAGCAAAAGGTAGATGCAGTAATTCATTTAGAAAATGGAAAAATGAATCTTCTATTAGAAGGCAGTGATTCATCAAAAAACCGTGCAGTACTTCAAGTATTGCAAAAGAGTACAGAGAAGAATGATGTATCAATGATGAAGCCTGAAGTGGATTATTTACATGGCTCTAAAGACATTACGATGTTCGATGGGCTTGGTCCCGTATTAATTGGTTTCTTTACATTTTTCTTTGTATTTATATTGTCCGGAGTATCTTTTGTAAGAGAACGTTTAAGTGGTACATTAGAGAGGTTATTGTCCACACCAGTGAGAAGATGGGAAATAGTTTTAGGATATATTATTGGTTTTGGAATCTTTGCATTTATACAATCTATTATAATTGTAAGTTTTTCAGTTTATATTTTAGATTTATATGTAGCTGGCTCAATATGGCTAACGCTACTTATAACATGTATGCTTTCTTTAACTGCACTAACATTAGGCACATTTTTATCGGCATACGCAAATAATGAATTTCAAATGATTCAATTTATACCGCTTGTTATCGTGCCACAAGTCTTCTTTTCTGGGTTGTTTCCAATGGAATCCATGAATACATGGTTACAAATGTTAGGTAAATTATTTCCACTCACATATGGTGCTGACGCTATGAGACAAGTAATGATTCGGAATCAAGGGTTTACAGAGATTGCATTAGATCTTACTGTATTACTACTTTTTTCACTATTATTTGCAGTAGGAAATGTATTTGCATTAAAGAAACATCGCAAAATATAATGATGATAAAAAGGAGCACAATAAATGAAGAAGGATTGGCTGGAAGAATTAGTTGCCGCAACGAATACTGATAAACGTAATGAACGTCAAATGCGTATATTAGAGGCAGCTGTTGATATGTTTGGAGAAAAAGGGTACGCCTCAACTTCAACGAGTGAAATTGCAAAGCGAGCTGGTGTAGCGGAAGGAACAATCTTCCGCTACTATAAAACGAAAAAAGATTTATTGTTTGCAGTCGTGATGCCGACCTTAACAAAGTTTGCTGCGCCATTTTTCGTACAAGCCTTTGCAAAAGAAATATTTAAAACAGAGTATGAATCGTATGAAGTGCTTTTAAGAGTAATAATTCAAAATAGATTTGAATTTGCTAAAAAGCACTTTCCAATGATAAAAATATTAATTCAAGAAGTACCATTTCAGCCGGAACTAAAAAGTGAAATACAACAATTAATAGAAACAGAACTGCTTGTACATTTTAAAAAGCTGATTGTAAAGTTTCAAGAAGAAGGGGAAATTATTGAACTTCCGCCATCTTCCGTATTACGTCTTACTTTATCAGCTGTATTAGGGTTGCTCTTAACGAGGTTTTTATTATTGCCGGAAGAGAAATGGGACGATGAAGTGGAAATTGAAAATACGATTCAATTTATATTGTATGGACTAACGCCACGGAGGTAATGTGATGCGACAATTTGCTAAACCGATAATTGTTGTAAGTAAATGTTTAGAATTTGATGCCTGTCGTTATAATGGAGAGATGGTTCCAGATTTAACAATTCGAAACTTGCAGCCATTTGTTACATTTATACCTGTATGTCCTGAAGTAGAAATTGGTTTAGGGACTCCTCGTGAAACGATACGTATTGTAGAAAAAAATGGTGCGAATATGCTTGTACAACCGTCAATACGAGAAGATGTAACTGAAAAAATGAATGAATTTTCAAATGCGTTTTTACAAACATTACCTGAAGTTGACGGTTTTATTTTGAAGAATCGTTCGCCAAGTTGCGGAACTCGTGATGTGAAAATCTATTCTGGTTTTGAAAAAGGGCCAGTAAAAGGAAAAGGAACTGGATTATTTGGCGGAGCAGTAATAAAAAAATTTTCGCATCTTCCAATTGAAGAAGAAGGTAGATTGTCGAATTTTATTATTAGAGAGCATTTCTTTACAAGATTGTTTACAATCGCGCATTACAAAATGATTAAACATACTAAAAACATAAAAGAACTCATAGCGTTTCAATCAGATTATAAGTATTTATTTATGGCATATAATCAGCTGAAACAAAAAGAATTAGGGCGTATTATTGCAAATCAAAAAAATGAAACAATTGAAGTCGTATTTGATAACTATGAGAAGATTTTATATGAATTATTTATTCGCGCGCCTCGCTATACATCGAATGTAAATGTATGTGAGCACATTTTCGGATATTTTAAAACAAAGCTAAAAAAACAAGAAAAAGATCATTTTCTAGAACTGATACAAAAATATGCAGAAAAGAAAATACCACTTAGTAGTTTGCTTACAATTTTAAAATCATGGGCCATTCGATTTGATGAAAAGTATTTATTAAGACAAACATATTTTGAGCCATACCCTGAAGGGTTAGTAGAAATTTCTGATTCGGGAAAAGGTAGAGATTATTAAACAATAAATTACATAATTCGACACAAAACCTCCTATGTTGTTGTAGAACAATGTAGGAATTTTTTTGTGCATTGGTACAGAATCTGTTTTAAAATTAAGTTATGACAGAATTATAGCAATTGTCTAACTAATATTCATGTCTTTTAAGAAGTAATGTTTGTAGTAGAAACTCGCACGCTGTCGAAACTCAATATTCGATAAGGGGTGTGTAGCGGAATGGAATTTACTCTAACTCGCGAAAAACAAATGATTAAAGAAATGGTACGTGATTTTGCTGAAAAGGAAATCGCACCGAAAGCTGTATATTATGACAAAACTGCGGAATTTCCATATGAAACATTTCAAAAAATGGGCGAACTAGGATTATTAGGTATCCCATTCCCAGAAGAGTATGGAGGTTCAGGTGGAGATACGTTATCGTACGCGTTAGCTGTTGAAGAAATTGGTCGTGCTTGTGGTGGAACAGGTTTAAGCTATGCTGCAACAATTTCATTAGGTGCTTCTCCAATTTATTATTTCGGTACAGAAGAACAAAAACAGAAATTTTTAGTTCCAATGGCGTCAGGTAAAACGTTAGGTGCTTTCGGATTAACGGAGCCAAATGCTGGATCTGATGCAGGGGGCACACAAACGAAAGCAATTTTAGATGGCGATGAATATGTTATTAGTGGTGAAAAGTGCTGGATTACAAACGCAGAGTATGCAAATACAATTATTGTAACCGCTATCAACGGTTTTGAAGACAATGGTAAAAAACGTATTTCTGCATTTATCGTACCGACTACTAGTGAAGGATTAACGATTTCAAGCCCTTACGATAAGATGGGTGTTCGTGCTTCTAATACTTGTGAAATCGTACTTGATGGTGTACGTGTACCGAAAGAAAATATTCTTGGTGATGTAAATAAAGGATTTAAACAATTCTTATATACACTTGATGGAGGACGTATTTCAATTGCAGCATTAGCAGTAGGTATTGCACAATCTGCATTTGAACGTGCATTGCAATATGCGAAGGAACGTCAACAATTTGGAAAACCGATTTCTAATTTCCAAGCGATTCAATTTAAATTGGCTGATATGGCGACTGAAGTAGAATTAGCGCGTAATTTAGTACATAAAGCAGCTTGGTTAAAAGATAACGATAAACCTTTCGGTAAAGAAGCGGCTATGGCAAAGTTGTTTGCATCTGAAGCTGCAAGTCGTATAGCAAATCATGCAGTACAAATTCATGGTGGATATGGCTATATGCGCGAATATGAAGTTGAACGATATATTCGTGATGCAAAACTTTTAGAAATTGGTGAAGGAACTTCTGAAATTCAACGTCTCGTAATTGCAAGACATTTAGGATGTAGATAAAAAGGAGGAGTCACTATGTTTCAAAAAATATTAATTGCTAATCGCGGGGAAATCGCAGTTCGCATTATGAAAACTTGTCAAAAACTTGGCATTCGTACCGTTGCTATTTATTCTGAGGCTGATGAAAATGCCCTTCATGTAAAATTGGCAAATGAAGCTTACTTAGTAGGCGGTCCACGTGTCCAAGAAAGCTATTTAAACCTTGAAAAAATTATTGAAATAGCTAAGAAGACAAATGCTGAAGCAATCCATCCGGGGTACGGATTATTATCAGAGAATCCATCTTTTCCGATTCGCTGTAAAGAAGAAGGAATCGTATTTATCGGTCCTTCAGAAGAAATCATTACTAAGATGGGAAGTAAAATTGAGTCACGTATAGCGATGCAAGCAGCAGATGTGCCAGTAGTTCCAGGAATTACTACAAATATTGAAACTGCTGAAGAAGCAATTGAAATTGCGAAACAAATTGGTTATCCATTAATGCTTAAGGCATCCGCGGGCGGCGGAGGCATTGGAATGCAGTTGATGGAAACTGAGCAAACGCTCACCAAAGCATTTGAAAGTAATAAAACAAGAGCGCAAAATTTCTTTGGTAACGGAGAAATGTATTTAGAGCGCTATATAGCAGATGCACATCATATTGAAATTCAGCTTTTAGCAGATACACATGGTAATACAGTGTATTTATGGGAACGCGAATGTTCAGTGCAGCGCCGAAATCAAAAAGTAATTGAAGAAGCACCTTCACCATTTTTAGATGAGGGTACACGAAAGGCTATGGGAGAAGTTGCTGTACAGGCTGCTAAAGCACTTGGTTATACAAATGCAGGTACAGTAGAGTTTCTTGTAGATGATCAAAAGAACTTTTATTTCTTAGAAATGAATACGAGATTACAAGTAGAACATCCAGTTACAGAAGAAATTACTGGGTTAGACTTAGTTGAACAACAATTACTTATCGCATATGGTGAGAAGCTATCATTTACACAGGATGATGTAAAACGTAGTGGTCATGCCATTGAGGCTCGTATTTATGCAGAAGATCCGAAAACATTCTTCCCATCACCTGGGAAAATTACAAATTTAACGTTACCGACAAATATACGTATTGATCACTTTTTGGAGAATCAAGTAACGATTACACCTTTCTATGATCCAATGATTGCGAAAGTAATCGCACATGGTGAAACTCGTGAAGAAGCGATTTCAAAATTAAAAATTGCTCTAGAAGAGTTAAAAGTAGAAGGTATTAAAACAAACACACCAATGTTACTGCAAGTACTCGGAGACGATGTGTTCAAAAGTGGTATTTATACAACGGGTTTCGTAACGAAACAACTTGTTAAAAAATAAGAGTTATGAATATTAAGGGGGAAAAAATGATGACGAAAGTATATGCATCGATGGCAGGAAATGTTTGGAAAATTGTTGTAGGAGTAGGAGATACAGTAGAGGAAGAGCAGGATGTCGTCATTTTGGAATCTATGAAAATGGAAATTCCAATCGTTTCAGAAGAAGCCGGAACTGTTATGAAAATTAACGTACAAGAAGGCGATTTTGTAAATGAAGGAGATGTATTACTAGAAATTGAATAGGGAGATATAGGGGGAAGCGAATTGAAACTACCTAATTTTGCTGTCATTAAAGAAGTCGGGCCACGTGATGGCTTACAGAATGAAAAAAAGATTGTTGGCACAAAAGATAAAGTAAAATGGATTCAACTACTTACAGAAGCGGGATTGTCGTACGTTGAAGTTTCCTCATTCGTTCACCCTAAATGGGTTCCTGCATTAGCAGATGCAAGTGATGTATTTTCTGAGCTAAAAAGGGATCCAAATGTTACATATGCAGCGCTTGTTCCAAATCAAAATGGTTTGGAACGAGCTTTTTTGCAAAATGTAGATGAGGTGAATGTTTTTTTATCAGCAAGTGAATCTCACAATAAAAGTAATATTAATAAATCTATTAAAGAAGCATTAGCTGTAATTGAAGATATAACAAAACAGGCAACGTTCGAAGGTAAAAAGGTAAGAGGCTATGTTTCTACTGTATTTGGATGTCCTTATGAAGGGGATATAAGTGCCACAGCAGTTGACGAAATATGTAATCAACTATTTTCATACGGCATTTATGAAGTTTCTCTCGGGGACACGATTGGTGTAGCGAATCCATTACAAGTAGAACAAGTATTAGAGCATCTATTAAAGAAGTATGATGCTTCGCAGTTTGCAATGCATTTTCATAATACGTATGGAATGGCTCTGGCGAATGTAGTTAAGTCTTTAGAATATGGTATTACAACGTTTGATAGTTCTTGTGGTGGACTCGGAGGATGTCCTTATGCACCAGGAGCATCGGGTAATGTTGCTACTGATGACTTAGTGCATATGCTCCATAAGCTGGGAGTCCAAACTAATATTGATGAAGAAAAGTTATTGAGAGCTAGTCAGTTTATTCAAAGTAAGTTAAATATCCAATTACCGAGTCATGTGTATAGAGCGCTTCAACATAAAACGATAAGTAGGTGAGAAGATGCTACAATTACAAAACATTTCAGTTGACTATGTTACACCGCACGTTGTAAAGATTTCGTTAAATCGTGAAAGACAAGCAAACTCATTATCCTTGGCATTATTAGAAGAATTACAAACTATATTAACTCAAATAAACGAAGAATCAAATACGCGCGTTGTTATTTTAACAGGGGATGGCGAAAAAGCATTTTGCGCTGGTGCTGATCTAAAAGAGCGTGCCAACATGAGTGAAGAACAAGTTCGCCATGCTGTGGGTATGATTCGTTCTACTATGGAGATGGTGGAACAATTACCACAACCAGTTATTGCTGCTATTAATGGAATCGCACTTGGTGGAGGTACTGAATTAAGCTTAGCTTGTGATTTTAGAATTGCTTCTGACACTGCAAGTCTAGGTCTCACTGAAACTTCCCTTGCAATTATACCTGGGGCGGGTGGTACTCAGCGCTTACCTAGATTAATTGGAGTTGGTAGAGCGAAAGAATTAATTTATACAGGAAGACGTATTTCGGCGCAAGAAGCGAAAGAGTATGGTTTAGTAGAATTCGTAGTACCAGCTGATTTACTAGAAGAGAAAGCAATTGAAATTGCAGATCGAATTGCTAATAATGGTCCAATTGCCGTTCGATTAGCAAAAGAAGCAATTTCAAATGGTATTCAAGTAGATTTACATACCGGCTTACAAATGGAAAAACAGGCGTATGAGGGCGTAATCGATACGAAAGATAGATTAGAAGGATTACAGGCATTCAAGGAAAAACGCAAACCAATGTATAAGGGGGAGTAAATATGTTAGATCAAAAACAACAATCTAGTCCATTTGAAGAACGGGTTGAAACAATTAAGCAAGGCGGGGCACCGAAATATCATGAACAAAACAAAGCAAAAGGGAAACTTTTTGTTCGAGATCGTTTAGCTCTTTTATTCGATAATGGTGAATATGTGGAAGATGCATTATTTGCAAATTGTGAACAAACTGGATTACCAGCTGATGGTGTTGTAACTGCGACTGGTAAAATACATGGTCGTACTGCGTGCGTAATGGCAAATGATTCGACTGTAAAAGCTGGATCATGGGGAGCACGTACAGTTGAAAAGATTTTACGTATTCAAGAAACGGCTGAGAAATTACGTGTACCGTTATTTTATTTAGTTGACTCTGCTGGGGCACGTATTACAGATCAAGTTGAAATGTTCCCTGGACGCCGCGGTGCAGGAAGGATCTTTTATAACCAAGTGAAATTATCTGGTAAAGTGCCACAAATTTGTTTATTATTTGGACCTTCAGCGGCTGGTGGTGCGTATATTCCAGCATTTTGTGACGTTGTTATGATGGTTGAAGGAAATGCTTCTATGTATTTAGGGTCTCCGCGTATGGCTGAAATGGTTATCGGTGAGAAGGTAACTTTAGAAGAAATGGGCGGAGCACGTATGCATTGCTCAGTATCAGGATGCGGAGATGTTTTATGTAAAACAGAAGAAGATGCAATTACGCAAGCAAGACAATATATTTCTTATTTTCCAAGTAACTATTTAGAAAAGACTCCTTTGATTACACCTCAAGAACCGAAACAGTTCGATAAAACGTTAGAAGAAATCATTCCAGAAAATCAAAATGCTCCTTTCAATATGAAAGATCTCATTAACAGAATTATTGATGAAGGTTCTTTCTTTGAAGTGAAAAAATTATTTGCTCAAGAACTAATTACAGGTTTAGCACGCATTGATGGTAAGCCAATTGGCATTATTGCAAATCAGCCGCGTATGAAGGGCGGCGTATTATTCCACGATTCAGCTGATAAAGCAGCGAAGTTTATAAATTTATGCGATGCATACCATATCCCATTATTATTCCTTGCAGATGTACCTGGATTTATGATTGGTACAAAAGTAGAACGTGCCGGAATTATTCGTCACGGTGCAAAAATGATCTCTGCAATGAGTGAAGCAACTGTACCGAAAATTTCTATCGTCGTTCGAAAAGCATATGGAGCTGGCTTATATGCAATGGCAGGTCCAGCGTTTGAACCAGATTGCTGCTTAGCATTACCGACAGCTTCTATTGCAGTAATGGGTCCAGAAGCAGCAGTCAATGCTGTATATGCAAATAAAATTGCAGCTTTACCAGAAGAAGAGCGTGCAAGCTTTATTGCTGAAAAACGAGAAGAGTATAAGAAAGATATTGATATTTACCGTTTAGCATCAGAGATGGTGATTGATGGTATTGTTCATCCAAATAATTTACGTGAAGAGTTAAAAGGACGATTCGAAATGTATATGAGTAAATATCAAGTATTCACGGATCGTAAACATCCTGTATATCCAGTTTAAAAGCCCTATTTAGGGCTTTCTTGCTCAAAAAGTCAAGGAGGGGAAAACATTGAAACAAGCAGTTTGGTTTCCAACAGAAGAATATAAAGAAAAAACGCGTTTATTTGGTTGGATGAAATCATTAGGCTATGAAGATTACGAAGCTTTTTATAATAAGTCAATTGAAGAAACAGCTTGGTTTTGGGGAGAAGCTGAGAGAGCAGTTGGCTATCAGTGGATGAAACCATATACAGAAGTGTTAGATTTAGAAAATGGTACACCGTTTGCACAGTGGTATACTGAGGGAACCTGTAACGTTGTAGAATCTGCTTTATCTCGCTGGCTTGCAGACGATAAAACGAAAACACAAGCAGCACTTATGTATGAAGGGGAAAACGGAACTTCGAAATCATTTACATATGAAGAGCTTGATAGCTGGGTAAGCCGTGTTGCCAACGGTTTGAAACATGCTGGTATTGAAAAAGGTGATCGTGTAACAATTTACATGCCAATGATTCCTGAAACAGTTGTTGCTATGTTAGCAGTAATGAAAATTGGAGCGATTATTTCACCAATATTCTCAGGTTTTGCTGCGGATGCAGTAATGACACGTGTACAAGCAGCGGGTTCAAAAATGATTATTACCGCAGATGGCTTTTCACGCCGTGGGAAAATTGTTTCATTAAAAGATGAAGTAGATAAAGCTTGTGAACATTGTCCAACTGTTGAAAAGGTGGTAATTGTTCGTCATGCAGGAAATGATTTTACACCGCATAATTATGATTTTTCATGGAGTACGTTAGAAAAAGAAAAACCATTTATACATGCTGAAGAAATGAACAGTGATGATCCATTAATGCTTATATATACATCAGGAACGACTGGTAAGCCGAAGGGGACAGTACACACACATGCTGGTTTCCCGCTAAAATCTGCATTTGATGCAGGATTTGGAATGAATATAAAACAAGGCGACCGCGTATTATGGGTAACTGATATGGGCTGGATGATGGGACCATTTTTACTATTCGGCTCTTTAATTAATGGCGCAACGATGGTTATGTACGAAGGTGTTCCAGACTTCCCAGAAGCAGATCGCTTATGGGAGACAGTTGATAAATATGAAATTACTCATCTCGGTATTTCGCCAACGTTAATCCGTGCATTAATGGCAAAAGGTGATGAATATGTAAATAAACATTCGCTCAAGAGTTTAGAAGTATTCGCATCAACAGGAGAACCTTGGAATCCAGACCCATGGATGTGGTTATTTAATACAGTTGGTAAAG
This sequence comes from Bacillus sp. RC252, assembly GCF_044909215.1. Classification (NCBI taxonomy): domain Bacteria; kingdom Bacillati; phylum Bacillota; class Bacilli; order Caryophanales; family Bacillaceae; genus Bacillus; species Bacillus sp. RC252. Next base: position 98,659 of record NZ_JBIYDV010000021.1, read on the forward strand.
GTAAAGTACCAATTTGTAACTATTCAGGTGGAACTGAAATTTCAGGTGGGATTTTCGGGAATGTCCTAATTAAGCCAATCGCACCGATTAGTTTTAACGCATCTTTACCAGGAATGGCAGCGGTTGTACTTGATGATCGAGGTAAACCAATTCGAGATGAAGTCGGAGAATTATGTTTAGAAAAACCTTGGGTAGGTATGACGAAAAGTTTCTGGGAAGATGATGAACGTTATGTAAACACATATTGGTCACGCTTTGAAAATAAATGGGTTCATGGTGACTGGGTCATTTATGACGGTGAACAATATATCATTACAGGTCGTTCAGATGATACGTTAAACATTGCTGGAAAACGTATTGGACCTGCTGAATATGAATCTATTCTTGTGAAACATAATAATGTAATAGAAGCAGCTGCAATTGGTGTACCTGACGATGTTAAAGGTGAGGTTTGTCATTGCTTTGTAGTATTACGAGACGGTGTAATATTTACAGCAGAATTAAAGAAAGAATTAATGAGTTTAGTAAATTCTCATATCGGAAAAGCATTATGTCCAAAAGATATTCATGTTGTAGAAGATTTACCAAAAACACGTAATTCTAAAGTAATGCGACGTGTTATTAAAGCAGCTTACTTAGGAAAAGAGTTAGGCGATTTATCGTCACTAGTAAATCCTGAAGTAGTACCCTTTATTCAAGGACTACAGTCTAGCAAACTATAACATTACGAATGAGCTCTATGTAAATAGAGCTCATTTTTAATGTTCACAAAAAGATACGAGAGAAAAAGTAAATTTGAAGTTAAAAAATCTACTATTAGTGGTAAGTATGTCTGTTTGTTTTTAGTTTTTATCAAAATAGGATACTGAGACTGTCTATTCAATGGAGTGATTGAATTTTGTGAAGAATGAAAATTTAGTGAAGAAAAAGTAATGAATAAAAGGAGAAATCCCTGGGGGACAGGGATTCGATAAGGGAGATAATATTGTCGTTCAATGTCGAAATTTGGCGTATCCGACAAATTAATATTATCACGAATTTTCAGGAGATTGTGATAGTGGATGTGTCAAAAATGTGTACGTGTTTCATATAAAAATATTATTTAAATAGGAAAAGGGAAAAGAATTAAGTTCACTCGTTCTTAAGATTTTTCCCTTTTAAATTTACTGTTTGTTCGTTGTTCTATATACATCAGAAATTGGTAAATCTTCGCCATGTAAAGCTTGAGTACTGTCCTTTTTATTTGAATCATGTGCCTCCTGAGATGCTTCTTGCATTTGCTCTTGGGCTTTACTAGGAGTATTCAGCGCATCCGATGACACATAATCAAGTTGTTGACTTAATAGATTTTTCTTATCCATGTTATGTAGCTCCTTTTTGAACTTAGATATAAAAACGATGTTTTTTTAAATAGTTACGTGGGTATTATGTATCTTTGAATGGAATTATATACACAAACTATATTGAGAATTTAACTAATAATAAAAAGTACTTGTGATGACAAGCTTAAGAAATATAAAGATCATTAGTCCTTAATAAAAGCGTTATTTGTGCGACACGTTTCCTCATAAGTGTGCAAACACGAAATAGGAGGGTTATCAATTTGATAACAACAACTGATTGACTGAAAGT
>NZ_JBIYDV010000022.1:0-95129 GCF_044909215.1 Bacillus sp. RC252
ATTCGCTCGACTTGCATGTATTAGGCACGCCGCCAGCGTTCATCCTGAGCCAGGATCAAACTCTCCAATAAAGTTAGTTTGTCTAGCATCTAAAAATAAAAATTGACGTTCACGTTGTTTGTTTCGTTCAGTTTTCAAAGAACTTGTCTGCCGCTTCAAAAGCGACTTCATCATATTAACATCTTCATTTTTCGATGTCAACTATGTTTTTAATTTTCTTTTTTGTCGTTTTCTGCGTTTCCGCATCAGCGACGTTTATTAATATACCATCATGGTTTTTAAATAACAAGTATTTTTTATAAAAAAATACAAAAAGTTATCTATCCTACTTTCTTCTATAGAAAGAACCCTTATCCTTTCTACTAAAAACATTCATTTTGATTGTATACAAGTTACTATACACTATCATCAACCAGGCAGTATTTCACAATAACTTCCTAACCTTTAGTCTTCTCTTTTTTAAATTTTATAATTAACATAGTTCTACTTAAGAAGGACAAATAATTATTTAAATGTAGAGTAACAAAAAACGAGGCCACTATACTAGAGCAAAACTTTAATTCCTGATTTTTCTCTCCAATCAGGAATTTTGCTTCCACAAATAACAAACTTCCCCTCGAAATATTAACTTAAGATTATTGTTAGAATTTTTTTACATTTAATTAATGAAAGATATCCAATTTTTGTTATATAGTAAGAAAGTGCCCACAAAACTATAAATAAACTAATGGAGGAATTATTTTATGAATAGGTTAACAAAATTTTCATTAAAAAACCGAGCCGCTATTATTATCATGGTTTTTCTCATTTCCATACTCGGTGTTTATTCCGGCTCTAAATTACCTATGGAATTTTTACCAAGCATCGATAACCCTGCAATAACTGTTACGACATTATCTCAAGGGCTCGATGCTGAAACGATGACCAAGGACGTAACTGATCCCCTTGAAAAACAATTTCGTAATTTAGAACATATCGATGGCATCACTTCTTCCACACATGAGGGATTATCACGCATCGACATTGCATATACATCCAAGGCAAATATGAAAGACGCGGCACGCGAAGTCGAAAAAACAATTAATACGATTAAATTACCTAAAGATGTAACTAAACCTGTTGTTAGCCAATTAAACACTTCTATGATTCCACTCGCTCAAATTACCATCCAGAAGCAAAACGGATTTTCAAAAGCTGACGAAAAACAAATTGAGAAAGAAATCGTACCACAACTCGAAAGCATTGATGGTGTTGCCAATGTTATGTTTTTCGGAAAATCAACTTCCGAATTATCCATCGCACTTGATCCTAACCAACTAAAAGATAAAAACGTAACATCACAGCAAGTATTAACAGTTTTACAAGGAAAAGAAACTTCCACTCCAGCCGGAGCAATTACCGTTAATAAGGCAGAATACAATCTTCGTGTCATCGGGGATATAAAAAATGTAAATGACATAAAAAACATCACCGTTACACCTCAAGTAAAATTACAAGATGTTGCTCAAATTGAATTAAAACAACATTACGATACAATCTCGCACATAAACGGGGAAGAAGGAACAGGATTAATCATCATGAAAGAGCCGAGTAAAAATGCGGTTGCAATCGGAAAAGAGATTGATAAAAAGATTAAAGATATAAGCAAGCAATATAAAGATCAATTCTCTATTAAACTTTTAGCTTCAACTCATGAGCAAGTTGAAAATGCTGTTACTAGTATGGGAAAAGAAGTAATCCTTGGGGCAATTGCTGCAACTCTCATTATCTTAATCTTTTTACGCAGCTTCCGAACAACACTCATCGCTGTCGTTAGTATTCCATTATCTATTTTATTAACACTATTTTTACTCCATCAATCTAACATCACACTTAACATTCTAACTCTTGGTGGCTTAGCCGTTGCAGTTGGACGTCTCGTCGATGATAGTATCGTTGTCATCGAGAATATTTTCCGTCGTTTACAAAAAGAATCTTTCTCTAAAGATATTATTCTCGATGCAACAAAAGAGGTCGCCGTCGCAATTACCTCTTCTACTTTAACGACAGTCGCCGTTTTTTTACCTATCGGTCTCGTATCGGGAGTAATCGGAAAACTAATGTTACCTATGGTATTAGCAGTTGTGTATTCTATACTTTCTTCCTTAATTGTGGCATTAACAGTCGTTCCACTTATGGCTTTTTTACTGCTCAAAAAAACCAAACGTCGCAATTCACATTCTTCACCGCGATATGTCGCTACATTAAAGTGGGCTCTTTCTCATAAGTTTATCATTCTACTCACTTCTTTTTTATTATTTGCAGGATCAATTGCAGCCTACATACTACTTCCGAAAGCTAACATAAAGTCTGAGGACGATACAATGCTTTCCGTTAACATGACATTTCCAGGTGATTATGATTCTGAAGCTAAAAAACAAAAAGCCTTTGATTTCGAAAAGAAACTCCTCTCTAATTCTGATGTAACAGATGTTATTTTGCGAATGGGATCTAGCACAGAAGATGCACAATGGGGACAGACAACTCAAAACAATCTTGCAACTATATTTGTAGTCTTTAAAAAAGGATCTGATATCGACCAATATATTAAAGAATTAAAAAAGGATCATAATACTTTTGAACCAGCTGAACTTGATTATATAAAAACGAGTTACTCTGACTCTGGAGGCGGAAACAACTTACAATTTAACGTAACCGCTACTAACGAAACAAATTTAAAAAAGGCCGCTAACATCGTCGAAACAAAACTAAAAGGTATGGACGATCTCTCTAAAGTAAAAACAAATATGGAAGACTCTAAAAAAGAATGGCAAATTCATATCGATCAAACAAAAGCGGAACAACTCGGTTTAACACCAGAATTAGTAGCACAACAAGTATCATTCCTTATGAAGAAATCTCCTATTGGGGAAATCTCAATCAATAATGAAAAAACAATCATTATGATAGAACATAAAAAGGCATCCATTAACAAACAAGAAGATATTTTAAACACAAACATACTATCACCTATTAACGGACCTATTCCTTTAAAAGACATTGCAACTATTTCAGAAAAGCAACTTCAAACAGAAATCTTCCATAAAGATGGGAAAGAAACGATACAAATTACTGCAGAAGCTTCAAGTGAAGATTTAAGTAAAGTAAGCGCAGAAGTAAATAAGGCTATAACCGACTTAGATTTACCTAACGGAGCAAAAGTAAATATCGCAGGCGCTACCGAGTCTATGCAAGAGAACTTCACAGATTTATTCAAAATTATGGGGATCGCAATCGGGATTGTATATTTAATTATGGTTATCACATTCGGGCAAGCACGTGCTCCTTTCGCGATTTTATTCTCTTTACCATTAGCTGCTGTCGGCGGTATTTTAGGATTAATCATTTCAAGAACACCTGTTGACGTAAATTCATTAATCGGCGCATTAATGTTAATCGGGATTGTCGTTACAAATGCTATTGTATTAATAGAAAGAGTGCAACAAAATCGGGAAAACGGTATGGAAACCAGAGAAGCCTTACTAGAAGCAGGATCTACTAGATTACGCCCAATTATTATGACAGCTATAACAACAATCGTCGCTATGCTACCACTCCTCTTCGGGCAATCTCAAGCAGGAAGTATGGTATCGAAAAGTCTGGCCGTCGTTGTAATCGGTGGTTTGGCAGTCTCAACCGTTCTTACATTAGTAGTCGTTCCCGTTATGTATGAACTATTAGATAAAATCGGGAGAAAAAGACGCTCCCGCAGAAAAATAAGCACTTCTACAGAAACACCTGATATTTAAACTAAAAGGCGTTATCTTCATAATTGAAGATAACGCCTTTTTATCCCTCTATCTATCCATAATATAATCCATCACTTTTTTACCATACTTCTCTAGCGACTCTCCAGAATCCACAATAAGATATTCACCATGTAAAGGCCTTTTACTGCCAGCCAGACATTTTTTAAATGCTACCTCTGATTCTACTTTTGTAATTTGACTTATCTTACGTTCACGCGTTTGTAACCTACGATTAATTTCTTCTATATTATTAAGATAACATTCAATATATTTATATGTAGCACCATGTTTCTGACATAAATCTATTCCTTTTTTAACCATCCCTTCATAGAGACATGGACTATCTAATATCACACTGTGCTCTTGCTCCAACAAAAAATCGATCAGTTCCCACTCAATATCATAGGAGATCCCCCCAACCACTGTTGGTTCAACACCTTTTGCCTTTAATGATTTTAATAAAGCTGATTTCACGACGTCATGATCTACAATAACAGCACCTGTTAACTTAGCGATATACTTAGAAAGAGTCGACTTCCCTGATCCAGGAAATCCCGACATTTGCAGAAAAAACACCTTCAAACCCCTCCCTATTTTCATCCGAATATCCACATATCAAATTACCTATTCAACAACTCTCCTTCTTTTCCTTCCAGCAACAAAATGACCGTAAAAAACTCCCTGTTTTATAAACAGAGAGTTTTCATCTTCAACTTATGCCGCTTTTACCTTCCTCGTCGTTTTACGACTTTTTTTCGCTCCTGTAAAACGCTTGTGTAATACAGATGCTACGAAACGAGAAATGATATTAAAGAGTAATACCATAATAATTAATACCGCTGCAGATTTTGTTGCAATTAACTTCGCATCCGGGATAATCCCTTCAGAGTTTAATTTCCAAATGTGAACAGCTAACGTTTCAGCTGGTCTAAATGGATTTAAAGGATGCGAGGGGCTCGAGAAGTCCGCTGCTGAATTTAAAATAGGTGATGTTAAACCCGCTGTATAAATTAACGCCGCAGCTTCACCGAATATACGGCCTGCCGCTAAAATAATACCTGTAATGATTTGTGGTAACGAAGACGGGATAATGATGCGGGCAATTGTTTGCCATTTCGTTGCACCCAGTCCAAGACTCGCCTCTTTTACATTATGAGGAACTTCAGAAATCGCATTTTCACAAACACGTGTTAAACCAGGCAAATTCAAAATAGTTAAAGCAAGAGCTCCACCCATTACTGTATATCCCCAGCCTGTCATGGTAACAAATACTAATAAGCCAAATAGTCCAACAACAATAGAAGGTAAAGACGCCATTGTTTCAATACATAAACGAACAAAACTTAAAAAACGACCTTGTTTTGCATACTCCGCTAAATATATTCCAGCCCCTAGTCCAAGAGGAATAGATATAATAAGTGTTATAACAAGCATGTAGAAAGAATTGAATAACTGTGGACCAATTCCCCCACCAGCTCTTGTATTGCTTGGTTCTCCGAATAAGAAACTAGGATCCCAAAATCCCCATCCCTTTTGCAGAATTTCGTACATTAAAAAAGCCAGCAAAGCTACAACTAAAGCTGCAACCCCATAAAAGATACCTGTCCAAACTTTATTTACCGTTCTTGCATTCATTATTATCGCTCACCTCTTTGACCAATCGCTCGAATTACTAAAATAAACAGGAATGAAATAACAAGTAAAATCATTGCTAACGTCCATAGCGCATTGTTCCAAGCTGTTCCGTTCAATGTATTCGTCATATCCATTGTCAGAATACCTGTTAACGTTGCTGTTGGACTATATATTCCTTCCGGTAATTTAATCGTGTTCCCGATTACCATTTGAACCGCTAACGCTTCACCAAAAGCACGCGCTAACCCTAAAACTATACCTGTTAAAATCCCTTGTTTTGCAGCAGGAACAATAACTCGGCTAATCGCTTGCCATTTCGTCGATCCTAGACCGTAAGAAGCTTCCAAGTAATCAAACGGAACAGAGCGTATTGCATCAGAGGCAATACTAGCAATAGTAGGTAAAATCATAATACTCAGGACAATAATACCCGCAATTAAACTAAATCCCACTCCACCGAACGAATCCCGTAATAGAGGAACCAAGATCGTAACCCCTAATAATCCGTATACAACTGATGGAATACCAACTAATAATTCTAAAACAGGCTTTAATACTTTATTCCCAAACTTCGGCGAAATTAAATTCATGAATATAGCAAGAGCTATAGCAATTGGTGCACTAATGACAACAGCACCTAACGACACAAGCGTCGAACCGACAATAAAGATGACAGCACCATACGTACCTTGATCAGCATTTGGATTCCAGTTTATCGAAGTTAACACCTCAGAAAATGAGATACCACTTTGCGTGAAAGATTGAATTCCTTTGCCGCAAATAAACGCAATAATAGCTAATGTAATAAAAACAATAAAGATACCGCAAAACGTAACAAGTGATCTACCTATATATTCACTCTTTACGTAATTAATTTGTTTTTTCCCCTTCATCACAGGACAGACCCCACTTCATAGATTGCATTGAACAGGACTGGCCTTGCAGCCAGCCCCATAAAATTTTATTACTTATTTAATTTAGACATTGGGATGTAACCCATATCTTCTACTTGTTTTTCGAAATCTTTACCTTTTACATAATCAATGTAAGCTTTTGTCGCTTCTTTTGCCTCACCTTTAGTTACCATGTACTCGTAAGACCAGAATGGATATTTACCAGCAGAAATATTTTCAACTTTCGGTTCAGATCCATCAATTTTAACCGTTTGTAACGCACCTTTTTTCTCACCAACCATGTAAGACATTGCTAAGTAACTAACTGAACCTGGAGTAGAGTTAATCGCTTGCTCTACAGCACCATTAGAATCTTGTGTTGTACCAGTTCCATCATTAATCTTCGCGTCTTTCATCACTGTCTTTTCAAAAGTAGCACGTGTACCAGATGAAGCTGGTCGGTTAATTACATTGATTTTTTCATCTTTTCCGCCTACTTCTTTCCAGTTCGTTACTTTTCCAGTGAAGATATCTTGCACTTGTTTTACTGTTAAGTTATCAACTTTTACATCTTTATTTACGACAAGTGCGAATGCGATACCCGCAACTTTGTTATCTACTAATTCTTTTGCTTTTTCAGCATCTTTTATTTTATCTCCAGCTGGAACATCTGAGTTACCAATTTGTACTGCACCAGATGCTACTTGGTTAATCCCAGTTCCACTACCGCCACCTTGAACTTGAATAGAAACTTTTGAATTTTTCTCCATGAATTTCTTTCCAGCTTCCTCCGCAAGAGGTTGAAGAGCTGTAGAGCCAGCCGCTGCAATCGTACCTGATAATTCTTGTTTTGCATCGCTACCTTTAGCAGCTTCCTTATTATCCGTACTTTCTGCTTTTCCACATCCAACTAATGCACCTGCAACAACTAAAGCCGCTAAAGAAAATTTAATACCCTTTTTAATAACCATGTCTTGTACCCCCATTTGGATTATCACTTTTCGAATTCATCTTCTTTCGAACACAAATTCATTGTAGGACAACAATATTATGTGAGTGTTAAGCAATTTTTAAGTTTAAGTAAATAGAGATAACATCCCCTAAAAGCTAGACATTCCAACATTTACAGTTGAAAAAGCCAACAAAACCCACACTAAACACGTAGTATTGTAAATTTAATCTTAACAATGTAAATTCAATGTAAATATTTTTCTTTATTTTGCCCTTTAGATTAAAACTATATTTACAATTCCTTTATATTTTTTAACTTTCACACTCTTACTTCATTTACATTAAGAAGAATTCCAGTAATATTTTTCGGTACAACTAAATAAATTGGAACAATTCTAAAAATATTTGAATATTTTTAAAGTACTAATTGACAGCATCATTAAATGTAGTCTACTATATTAGTATCAAAAAGTTTACCTAAGGAAACTTTTTAAACTAAAACTAAAAATATAGAGATGAGGTAACTTTTATGGTATCGGCTAATACTAAACCCCTTTCCGAATTCAGAACAGGGGAATTTGTACAAATTGAGAAGATACAATTAGAAGGAACTATGAAACGACGCTTATTAGATTTAGGCTTTTTTCCTGGAGCGACAATTAAAGTATTACAACGCAGCCCACTTGGAGACCCAGTCGCTTATCAAGTAAGCAACACAACTATTGCACTGCGTAGTGAAGAAAGCTCCCTTATTTTCGGGGTATTAATAGGAGATGATTTCAGATGAGTAACCATCGCATTGCGTTAGCTGGTAACCCGAATACCGGGAAAAGTACATTATTTAATACTTTAACAGGCTTAAAACAACATACTGGAAACTGGACGGGGAAAACTGTTTTAAAGGCTGAAGGGGAATATAAGCATGGCGGAAATATATATACAATAATAGATTTACCTGGAACTTACTCACTGTATTCAAATTCGGCAGATGAAGAAGTAGCACGAGATTATATTATATTTGAAAAACCAGAAGTAACTGTAGTTGTTATAGATGCAACTGCAATGGAGAGAAATTTAAATTTAGCACTCCAAGTGATGGAAATGACAAACGATGTGGTCATTTGTATTAACTTAATTGATGAAGCGGAGAAAAAAGGAATCATTATTGACGAAAAGAAATTAGCAAAATCACTCGGTGTACCTGTAGTGAAGATTTCTGCTCGCAACCGAGTAGGCATTGGTCATTTGCTAAATGTCATCGCTAAAGTAGCAAATAAAAAACTAATTCCAACACCAATTAAAATTACTTATAACGATAAAATCGAAAATATGATTCAGGAATTAGAACCACAAATTTATAAAGTATTCGGTGATACGTATCCAGCACGTTGGATTGCATTACGTATATTAGATGGAGATAAGAATTTCTTAACTACACTTCAAAAACACCATAACGAACCACTTGTAAGGGAGGTCATAATCAATGGAATCTCACTCAGCCAGTAAAGCTCTTCCACTGGACTATATTGTTCAACATGCACAAACACTTTCAAAAGAAGATATACGAGATGATATTGTCGGAGATATTTATCGAACCTCCGCAAGTATATGTAAAGAAGCTGTTCAATATACAAATACCGATAAATTGTATCGTTCTGAAAAACTAGATAAAATTTTCACATCTCCAATCTGGGGATTCCCAATTATGCTCGGTATTTTATCTATTATTTTTTATCTTACAATTGCAGGCGCTAACGTACCTTCTGATATGATCGCTAAGTTCTTTGGCTGGGTAGAAGGATATTTAACATCTTGGTTCCAAGCAATGCATGCACCAGAATGGCTACATGGCATTTTAATACTTGGTTTATTCCGTGGTACCAGTGCTGTTATAAGCGTTATGTTACCACCTATGGCAATCTTTTTCCCTATGTTCGCGCTATTAGAAAACTACGGATATTTACCACGTGTCGCATTTAACATGGACCGCTTATTCAAACGATCTGGTGCACATGGCAAGCAATCTTTAACAATGGCAATGGGATTCGGTTGTAATGCAGCTGCCATCATGTCAACACGTATTATTGAATCACCACGTGAACGTATGCTTGCAATCTTAACAAACAACTTCGTTCCTTGTAACGGTCGCTGGCCTATGTTAATTTTAATGGCTTCATTATTTATGGCTGCTGGTTATACAGGTAGTATGCAAACACTTGTTACTGCTGGCGTTGTAGTTGGAATGGTTGTAATTGGTGTCATTATGACATTAACCGTTTCTTGGGTACTATCAAAAACAGCTTTAAAAGGTGTTCCGACTCACTACACACTTGAGTTACCACCGTACCGTAAGCCAAAAGTTTGGAATACAATTGTACGCGCAACACTCGATAAATCAATATATGTTTTAAAACGAGCTGTAGTTGTAGCTGCCCCTGCAGCTGCATTAACTTGGTTACTTGCTAATATTTTCATCGGTGACACAAGCTTACTTATGTATTTTGTAAACTTCCTAGATCCATTTGCTAAAATGTTAGGACTTGACGGGTTTATTCTAGCAGCGTTTATTCTTGGACTACCAGCTAATGAAATTGTTATTCCGATTTTATTAATGTCTTACTTATCAACTGGCGCTTTAACTGAAATAGATGATTTTAATCAAATTAAAAATCTATTCTTAGAAAATGGTTGGACTTGGTTAACAGCGTTAAATACAATGTTGTTCTCACTCCTTCATTTCCCTTGTGGAACAACACTAGTTAACATATATAAAGAAACAAAAAGTGCAAAATGGACATTTTTATCGTTTGCAATCCCTACTGTTATTGCCATTGTTGTTACATTCCTCTCTACACAATTGGTACATTGGTTAGGGCTTGTATAAAGCAAAGCATACATAGAAGGTATCCCCCTTCACATATGCTTTGCGCGAAAGAAACCTGAAATTATTCAGGTTTCTTTTTTTCTTTCCACGGCTGAGCTCCATACGTTGTGAGTTTTTTATGAATGGAGTATATGGCTCCCGGAAGAACCGCCATTAATATCGTGCAACTAATTCCTAGTCCAGTAAACAACTTAAATCACCTTATTTCACTCTCTTCGGTAAAGCTGAACCTGAATGCTCAATTGTCGGATGAACATGAACAGTAACCTCAGCATTACTAAAATAATTTTCACCTTGATCCCAATTCTTATCTATCTTCTTCCATTCTTTATAATTATGCCTCTTATATACTTCCCCTAACGCTAATACATCTACCTTATATTTTTTTTGAACAAGCTTAATAGATTTTTGGATACGCTTCTCCATTTCCTCCGCAATGCTTTTCTTTAATCGCTTTTCATTCATAATTTGTTTATGATCACTAAAATGCAACTCTGCTAAGGTCCCTTCCAAAGATAAATGGATATCAAACTTCGGTTTTGTAGCATTTTCCGTAGATACTTTAATCTTTCGGTGCATCTTATGAATTTCATATGTAATAAGCTGCTCTTGTTTACGGATAGTAAAGAACCCTCCAATTTTTTTACCTATTACATAATTCATTCCTAATGTTTCTTCTCCATTCAAACTACCTACACACTTATTATCCTTCCCACGAAATAACGCCGCCCCGTTCATTTGCACCCCTTGTTTTGTTAGTTCAAGAATAGGTAATACGAAACTTCGGTTAGCAATCATTTTTTGCTGTACCTCACCAATTCTTGCAGCCTCAATCATTTGGGCATTTTTCGGAGGATGCTCAGCTAACATATCAATATACTGTGCCGGTAAGTTCTCAGGCTTGGCACTCTGCTTTAAAATAGCTTCTGCATTTTTCTTAGAAACGAACAAACGAATATTTCTTCTCATCTCATGATCGCGAATATATACATCTAACGTATTTTGTAAAACATATGGATTCGCTAGTAAATCTTTAGAAAAAATTATCACTTGTATATGCGGAAAGAATAATGAACGACTAATTTTTTTAGCAATAATTCGTATTTGCTCAAAGACACTATCTGCTTTCGCACTAACATTAATATAATTTTCACTATCTCCACCGCCTTGGCCACCTTGCTGTGCTAGCTTACTGGGAAGTACCATCTGATACGTCCCTTTTATAATTGGATTCGATTTCTTTTTTTTCACAATATCATAGGCTGCACCTACTACAAATCCTCTTTCTTCTATTTCTTCTAGCTCAGAGCACCCACTTATAGATCCAGCTAAAACCATAACCATTATAATTTTAAGAAGGTGTTTCATTTCTACCATTCCTTCTTTTTATTTTATATACAATAAAAACTAACAAAGGTGCTAACACGACAAAGCCCATATCTATCCAAGCTAAATACGTTCCGTAATTTGATAAAGTATCTAAATTACCAGGGATCATATTCAGCATAAAAATCATAGGAGCACTTACGAAAATAAAAATATGTTTCTTAACTTTCGGAAACATAGCGCAAAACAATAGAGATGCAACGTCATAATACATTGCTGTAGTGTTATAAATAGTAATAATCCAAGTAGTAAAAAAGATCGCATCGAATCTTTCTAAAAACCCCCCACCAATTTCAATCTCCTTCCCCAATTCAATCGTTGGATATGTTAATCCCCGGGTTGTCATATATGTAAAAACACTAATACAAGTTAAATAAATTAAAATGTAAGACAATACGTTTACCATCACAGCTTTTGCAACTGCCATCGGCGCCTTTTTTGCTGTCTCGTTTAACATCACTGCATAAAATAGCGCTACCTCAAATCCAATAAACGTAAAAATAGAATTTTTAACCCCAACAGCATATTTACTTACGTCCGTTTGAAAAGCAGGTAGTAAATTATCTATTTCCATTAAGTTCACATTCAATAAAGAAAGCAGCACGATCGCAATTAAAACGATTGGTAAAAATAAAACATTTAACCTTAATAAAGCAGCCCTAGATCCAGCAATTCCATAAACAACAACTAACAAAAAAAAGAAGGATAACAATTGTATTGGTGTATCACTAAATAAATAAGTTTGTGAAATAATTGAAATTTTCCGGGCCTCATATGCTGTCAAAGCAGCAAATGTTAATACTAAAATGCTACTAATTGTGTATGCAACAGGCTTCGTCAAATGTGCACTTGTATATTGAACAAAGTTTTGTTTTGGGAATAAAATAGCTATCCTCGTTACAAACCAACCTAAAACCGCACATATCAATCCACCCAAAAGCAAAATAATCCAACCATCCGAAAATAAAGTTTGGTCAGCAATATCTCGAGGCATAGATAATGCACCTATACCGATAATTGTTGACGATACCGCAAAACCAAGTTCCCGAGATCCAATTTCTTCATCCCCATATTCAAATGGCCTCAATTACTCTCGCTCCTTTGGACGTAGTGTAGAGTCTTTCGTTTGTAAATATTCTGGTCTCTCTTTTAACATTGATTTTGGTAGACGAACCAATTCTTCTTCCCAATCTTTATAAAAAGCAGGAGCAATAGGTGTTGTATACGGTACCCCAACACTCTTTAAATTTGTAATATGGATTGCAAGTGCAATAAGAGCTAAAATGATTCCGTATAACCCAAAAGCAGTTGCAGCTAACACGAAGACGAAAAGTAAAATTCGAAATGTAATCGTAATGCTATATACAGGAAGTGAAAATGTAGCAATTGCGGTAACCGCAATAATAATTACTAAAAACGGATTTACAATCCCCGCATTTACTGCCGCTTCTCCAATTACAAGACCGCCTACGATGCCAATTGTTTGTCCCATCGGTTTCGGAAGCCTAATCCCGGCTTCTCGTATTAATTCCATCGTTAATGCCATCATTAACGTTTCTATATAAGCAGGAAACGGTACCCCTTCTCTCGCTCCCGCAATGGAATAAGCTAGTTTAGATGGAATAAGCCCTTGATGATACGATACAAGCGCTACGTACATGGCAGGTAATAAAACAGCAGCAATACCTGATCCCATACGTAACATTCTTAATAACGTTCCAATTATCCAACGCTCATAATGATCTTCTACAGATTGAAAAATATCAACAAATACTAGTGGAGCTATAAGAGCAAATGGTGACCCATCTACTAAAATGGCCGCTTTCCCTTTCGCCAATGCAGCCACTATATTATCTGGTCTTTCTGTATTTAAAAACTGCGGAAACGGCGATAAATTATTATCTTGAATTAATTGCTCAATCGTTCCTGTCTCAAAAATGACATCTGTCACTATTGATTGAAGACGCCGATCTAGCTCGTTTACGATGTAAGGGTTAATAATATCCTCTATATATACTAGGGTTACTTCTTTCTGCGATCGCTTCCCCATAATATAAGATTGAAACCGTAACTTCGGATCACGTAAACCACGGCGAATTAACATTTTATTCACATTAATATCTTCATTTAACCCAACCCTCGGTCCACGAATTAAATCTTCTGTCACTGGCGGTTCTAGACTTCTTTTCTCCCAAGCCCTACTGTTAACAACAATAGCCGTTTGAATATTATCAATTAATATGACTGTATCTCCTGCTAAAACCGCATTTATAATATCTGGAAAAGTCGTCTTCATACCGACTTCTGCAATAGAAATAAAACGATCCAATAATGTCTGAACCACAGCTGCTTCATTTGGTATTTCTTCATATTGAAGTGTACGAACTACATATTTATAAACATTATCCTTATCTGTCAATCCACATAAGAAAACAACCGCACAACGTGTAAAACTACCAGCAAGAGCAACTTCTCTAATTGTTAAATCATTAGGTGAACCTAACTCATCTCTAATTTCCTTCATAACTTCAAACAAGTTACCTTTTAGCTCTAACAATTTCCCCACCTAACTTCCTTTTCAACAAGTTTTTAGTTAGATTCCGCTAATAGAAGAAAATATATACAAAAAAGAGCTATCTCTTTTCGAAGATAGCTCTAACATACGAATTACTTTTCTACTATTATATTATTGGTCTTTACAGATACATTTCTTGTGAATCCACTAACTACAAGCATCACAATAATGTTAACTAACAACGCGACTATACCTACATTCAAATCTTTCATATACTGCGGGACACCCGGGAACATCGTAGCTATAGTAGAACCAGATAAGGTGATATATGCGACAATTAACAACCCAATTCCCATCCCCGCAATCGCACCTTGTTTCGTAATAATTTGACGAGGAAACAAACTACATACAAGCGCAGGGAAAAGTTGCGTAACTATACTGTATCCCATTAAAAGAAGAGCACCTATCGTCTCTCCACCTTTAAAGGTAAATAATACGGCAATAAGCGTCACGACAGGTACAAATAGCTTAGCTGCTTTTGCAACTTGTTTATCAGAGGCGGATGGTACCATCGTTCCATAAATATTTTTTGCTAATAATGTAGAGGCGGCCATAACAAGCATGGAACCGGGAACTAATGCCGTTAACACCCCCGCACTACCAATAATCCCAATAAACCAAGGATCAAACGTTTGAAGAGCCAGACGGAATAATGAAAGATCTACATCCGCTCCCTTTAACCCTGGAACTTGCAAGATAGCAGCAAAACCTGCAAAGAACACAAAAAGCAAAACTAAAGAATAGAGAGGCATAATTGCTGCATTTTTCCTAAATACTTTTTCACTTTTCGCTGAGAAAGCTGAGGCAAATGTATGAGGCCACATATAAAAACCGAGAGCCGTTAATATGATAGTAGAAACAAACCAAGAAATACTCATTCCCTTTTCAGGTAAAGATAAAAAACCTGGTTTTGCAGCTTCTACAGCTTCAAACATCGGTTGAAATCCTCCGTAATAGTGATACGGTAAATATATACCTAAAAACATAACGATGAATAGTATCATAATGTCCTTCAAAGCAGCTGTCCAAGCCGATCCATGTATACCTGAAACCATTACATAAATAGTTATAACAATAGCACCAATCCATACCGCAATAACAGGTGTCACTCTTCCATAGGAAGCTTCCGAAACGATAATTCCTAATCCCTTTAATTGCAAAACAAGATACGGGATAATCGAAATAACACCAATAATTGAAACAATTACCCCAAGCGTCTTACTCCTGTATTTCTTCGCAAAGAAATCTGATTGTGAAATGAGGTTATGTTCTTTTGCATACTTCCAAATTGGAGGCAATAAGAAATACGATAAAATATAAGCTAATGCACCATACCCTAAAATATAAAATGTAGGAGCTCCTTTACTATAAGCCCAGCCACTTCCTCCTAAAAATGTGAACGTCGTATAAATTTCCCCTGCCATAAGGAGAAAAACGAAAATAGTTCCAAATCCTCTTCCTCCAACTGACCATTGTTCTAAATTCATATCTTTTCCATGTTGTGCCCGAATTCCTAAAAATAGTGCGAGAAACAAAAATATAATAATGATAAATAATGCAGTCATTTTACGTCCCCCTTATTAGCAGGATCGAATACGTACACAAGACCCATACAAAGAGACGTAATGAGCACTGATAATAGTACCCAAAATAATAAAAATGGCATCCCCCATACGTAAGGAGTGACCGAATTTGCAAATACTGGTCCAACTACTAAACAAAGAACTGGAATAAGTGCTAGCACGTGTATTTTCTTCATCTCATTCTCCTTTACTTATAAAATTCATAATGGATGATACAAAGACTTCCACTCCAATTGGTAATGCGTCTTCGTCAATTGTAAAACGAGGGTGATGATGCGGATATACAATTCCCTTCTCTTCATTTCCTGCTCCTATAAAAAAGAACGTCCCTGGTGCCTTTTGTAAAAATGCTGAAAAATCTTCTCCTGCCATCGTTGGTTGTAAACGAACAACCCTTTCTCTTCCATAAAGCTGTAATGCTGTATGTTCAATAAGCTCTGTAACTTCATAATCGTTCACAACTGGGCGATATCCATATTCATAAGAAAATGTATACTTAGCACCGTAGGATTCTGTAATATGTTTTACAATCCTTTCAAGCTTCTTCTTTGTTTCTTCTCTTAATTCATGCCTTAAACTTCTCACTGTCCCTTCAATCTCCGCTTGTTCCGGGATAACATTATGAGTTGTCCCAGAATGAAATTGTGTAACAGATACTACGAGAGAATCTAACGGATTCGTGAGGCGAGATACAATTTGCTGAATTTGCGAAACTACTTGCGCACCAATGGCGATACTATCAACTGTTTCATGCGGAATTCCAGCATGCCCACCTTTTCCCTCTATCGTAATTTTAAAAACGTCCGGCGCCGCCATCGCAGGACCATAAATTACACCTACTTTTCCAACCTCTAATGACGCCCAAAGATGAGCACCAATAATGTAATCCACACCTGTCATCACTCCCGCTGCGACCATTTCCTCTGCACCGCCCGGAAAGTTTTCTTCTGCATGTTGAAATAAAAAGCGAATCTCTCCTTTAACTTTCTCTCTTTCCTCTACCAACTTATGTACTACACCAAGCAATATTGCCATGTGACCATCGTGACCACACGCATGCATCACACCTGGATATATAGAAATAAAATCAAACTTATTTTCTTCATGAATAGGAAGAGCATCCATATCAGCACGAACCGCGATAGTTTTACCAGGCTGCCTACCAATTAACCTTGCCATTACACTATATTTAGTAGGCCTTGAGACTTCTAAATACGGGATTTCCCGAAGTATGTCGAATACAAATTGAGATGTTTTTTCCTCTTGAAAAGATAACTCTGGATACTTATGAAAATGCCTTCTCCACTCAATCAACTGATTCTTTGATAAAACAAGTTCCTTTGCGACATCCATTTCTCTTCTCCCCTTCTTTACCAAGTTAAATGTTATTATAGCGTGAATTGTTAACTTCTAAAAGAATTTTCAGAATTTTCTACAATAAATATTCAAAAAGAAAAAGCCATCGCAAGATGACTTTTCATTTTATAAAATAGTAATTGCTTGTTTCCCCATTTGCTCCCATGCCTTTTCAAATTCAGCACGAGGAACAGCGAAACGTGGATTGTTTTTTAGAGGATCATTTACATATACAAAGTTTTGATCGTATCCAACCACTACTACACTATGCTCAAAATATGTAATTTTCACTTCACCAGAACTTGTATTCCATGTTTCAAAACTACTTTCAGCTAGCGGCTTAAACGTTGTATTAATAATAACCCATACTGGAGAGCCAGAACTAATTACTTTATATAGATCTTGCACGTCTCTACCCGTTAAATTAATTACTTTTTCAGGAACATACTTTTCTGCTAAATTAAAAATCGGTTGATTATATACACCGTATCCCGGCTCAGCTTTCGTGTAAATATTTCCAACGAATCCCTCATAAGGATTTCCACGCAAACCATTTTGTTCAAATGGAACACGATGAATTTCGCTAGCAAGTTGCATCTTATCTACTTGTACACCTTTATTTTGTAGTAGCATAGCTAAACTTGTCACTTCACATCCACGAGGTAATTCTGGTAATTGTTTTATAAATGGAACATCTTCAATCATAGCCGCTTCTTTCATTTCAGATAGAAAATCTAAGCGTAGCACTTGCGCCTTTTGTATAATTTTATCTTTCCCTATAAAAAACGCGGCAGCTAGTATAATTCCAAAAACAAAAAGATATTTTAGCTTTTTCATTATAAACAAAACTCCATTAATTATTATTTTACAGACACAACTCTTATCATTGTACCTTTCTTCTTACTAGTTTGCTAGAAAGATTCTGTGAATTATTATTCACACTTATATCGTTGTAAAATTCTAATTATTTTTAATAAAAAGAAAAAACAATATACTTTTTCAGAATTTTTTGCTAAAATAAAAATCATTAACCTAGTGAAGTAATTGATTTTATTTCACTAGGTTAATAAACATTCTAAGGTATTTAGTCATAGTTATCTTTTACATACTCAGTTCACAACAAAATAAGCCGAGTATGTTTTTCATCCCCCACTAATGATTAAAAACCCAGAATGAAATCAAGTTAACACATACAAGAAAATATGGGGTGAGGGGCATATGAATCAATAAGTAGAACAAACAGATCTAAAACGAACAATGAAAAGTAGACACCTATTCATGATCGCACTTGGCGGAGTCATTGGAACGGGATTATTTATGGGTTCTGGACAAATCGTCCATAATGCAGGACCAGGCGGAGCTATTCTCGCATTTTTAGTCGGTGGTTTCGTTATGTATTTAACGATGTTATGTCTTGGTGAATTGTCAGTGGCTATGCCAGAAGCAGGTTCATTCCAAAGCTATGCAAGCAAATTTATTTCACCTGGTTTTGGATTTGTTGTCGGTTGGATGTATTGGTTAAATTGGGCTGTTACAGTTGGAGTAGAGTTAACGACTGTTAGCATTTTAATGAAACGCTGGTTTCCAGACGTTTCTTCTTGGATTTGGTGTGTTACATTTGCAGCAGCACTCTTCCTTGTGAACGCTTTATCAGCAAAAGCATATGCAGAAACGGAATTTTGGTTCGCAAGTGTAAAAGTCGCAACAATTGTTATTTTCATCGTACTCGGTGGTGCAGTTATGTTCGGTCTACTCGACTTTAACGGAAAACCAGCTCCGATGCTTCACAATTTCACTGAAAATGGCGGGCTATTTCCAAACGGTGCATTAGCTGTTCTTCTTACGATGATTACAGTCAATTACTCCTTCCAAGGAACAGAACTAATCGGAATCGCTTCAGGAGAAAGTGAAAATCCTGAAAAAACAATTCCAAAAGCAATCAAAAATACAATTTGGCGAACTCTATTCTTCTTCGTCCTAGCAATTTCAGTTGTTGTCGGTTTACTCCCGTGGCAAGAGGCTAATCTAGTTGAAAGTCCATTTGTACTTGTATTTGATGTGGCTGGTATCCCTTATGCAGCGGACATTATGAACTTTGTTATTATTACAGCTGTATTATCCGTAGCTAACTCTGGCCTATACGCAAATTCTCGTATGCTTTGGGCAATGGCAAAACAAGGAATGGCTAGTCCAGCTTTTACGAAGTTAACTAAAAGAGGTGTACCACTAAATGCGTTAATTTTCAGTCTAATTTTCGCAAGCCTTTCTTTATTAACAAGTATATTTGCAGCAGATACTGTCTTTTTAATT
Source organism: Bacillus sp. RC252 (assembly GCF_044909215.1). Lineage (NCBI taxonomy): Bacteria > Bacillati > Bacillota > Bacilli > Caryophanales > Bacillaceae > Bacillus > Bacillus sp. RC252. The sequence goes on from NZ_JBIYDV010000022.1 coordinate 19,362, forward strand.
TTAACTTCTATTGCAGCAATGGCTGCTGTTGTTGTTTGGATGTCGATTGCAGCTTCACAGTTTTTCTTCCGTAGAAATTTCGTGAAAAATGGCGGCGACATAAATGATTTAAAATACCGCACACCACTTTATCCAATAGTTCCAATCGTAGCTTTCTCACTCAATTTCCTTACATTTGTTAGTTTAGCTTTCATTCCAGATCAGAGAATTGCTCTTTATTGCGGGATTCCATTTATGATCATTTGTTACATTTTATACCAAGTGAAATATAAAAAAGTTGTCACATTTGAACAGAAAAAAATATAACTCAGGAAATAAACTAAATATACAAAACATTCAGCTATCTTCCTTATAATAAGATAGCTTTTTTCTATTTCTTGGATATCTTGGTATAACTTTATTTATCTTAAAATTTCCACAATCATGTTTTTATCTGGAAAATAGTTTACAATGTTATCAAGTTACAAATGATATTCACCTTAAAAAGTGTGCATTTGTGTCTATTTTTTAACAATATGACAAAAACTATTGCCTTCTATAAATTAATAGGTTTATATTGTTTTATTGGCATAGTTTCAATCCAAGGAGAAAGGAGATTTTCAATCGTGCAACTAAAGAAAACGTTTTGGAAGTTGGCTTCGCTTCTTCCGTTATCATTACTTCTGTTCCTCGGTGGCTGTGATAAAAAACTCGCAGTATTAAATCCGCAAGGACCTGTTGCAAAAGCACAGTATGATTTAATTGTTTGGTCATTCTTGCTTATGTCATTAATTATCGCAATTGTATTCATCTTGTTTACAGTCATCTTGATTCGTTATCGTGAAAAACCAGAGAATATGGACTATGAGCCACCTGATCAACATGGTAACACATTATTAGAAATCATTTGGACGATTATTCCTGTTATTATCGTTATCGCATTATCGATTCCAACAGTTAAAGCAACTTATGCTTCGGAAGAGGTTCCGCAAGAGTCCAAACATATTAAACCAGTTGAAATTTATGTTACATCTGCAAACTGGAAATGGTTATTTAGTTACCCGGAGGAAAAAATTGAAACCGTTAACTATTTAAACATCCCAGCTGGTGTACCAATTCAATTTAAGCTGACTTCTGTCGGTCCAATGAATGCTTTCTGGGTACCAGAACTTGGTGGTATGAAGTATACAATGGATGGCATGATCATGGACTTATATTTACAAGCTGACAAGCCAGGTTCTTACCTAGGTCGTAGTTCGAACTTCTCTGGTGAAGGATTCACTCACATGGAGTTCGAAGTTGAAGCAAAAACTAAAGAGAAATATGATAAGTGGGTAAAAGAAGTACAAGAAACTGCCCCTAAATTATCAGAAAAGAAATACAACGAAATTATTAAACCTGGTGTAGTGGGGCGTATGACGTTCTCTAGTCACCACTTAAGTTATGTAGATCCAAAATCACTTGAATATTGTGATTACAACTACTACAAAAACAAAAAATAATAGCTATTATTCCAACAGATTGGAGTGAACACAGTGAAGCTTGATGAATTTTTTGTCACAGGTGACCCGATTATTTACGGAGCTGACGCTTCTATCGTTCTTGTGACATTAGCGATTCTTTTCGTACTAACAAAGTACAAAAAATGGAGATGGCTTTGGGATGAATGGTTGACAACTGTTGACCATAAAAAAATAGGGACCATGTATATTATCTCTGCCGTTATAATGTTATTCCGTGGTGGTATGGATGGTTTAATGATCCGTGCACAGTTAACATTCCCAGAAACAACTTATTTAAACGCTGAACACTATAACGGAATCTTTACAACACATGGTACAGTAATGATTCTTTTCATGGCAATGCCATTCGTTATGGGATTAATGAACCTTGTAGTACCATTACAAATTGGTGCTCGTGACGTTGCATATCCGTTCTTAAATGCTTTAAGTTTCTGGTTATTCTTTGTCGGAGCAATGTTATTCAACATCGCTTTCGTAATCGGTGGTTCTCCAGACGCTGGGTGGACTTCTTACTTCCCAATGGCAGGTACAGAGTTTACTTCTGGTGTAGGAAATAACTACTACGCAATTGCATTACAGATTTCAGGTCTCGGTACGTTAATGACAGGTATTAACTTCCTAGTTACTATTTTAAAAATGCGTACACCTGGCATGAAATTAATGAGAATGCCAATGTTTACTTGGTCAATCTTAATTACAACAATTATCATTATTTTCGCTTTCCCAGTATTAACAGTTGCTCTTGCATTAATGACATTTGACCGTCTATTCGATGCTCACTTCTTTACGATGGCGAGCGGCGGTATGCCGATGTTATGGGCCAACCTATTCTGGGTATGGGGTCACCCTGAAGTATATATCGTTATTTTACCGGCATTCGGTATTTTCTCTGAAATCATTAGTACATTCTCACGTAAACGTCTATTCGGTTACAGTGCGATGGTGTACTCGATGGTTGCAATTTCTTTACTAAGTTTCGTCGTATGGCTTCACCATTTCTTCACTATGGGTGCAGGTCCAGCGGTTAACTCATTCTTCTCGATTTCGACAATGGCGATTTCGATTCCAACCGGTGTTAAGATCTTTAACTGGTTGTTTACACTGTATAAAGGACGTATTCGTTTTACAGTTCCAATGCTTTGGTCATTGGCATTTATTCCAAACTTCGTAGTTGGTGGAGTTACAGGGGTTATGCTTGGAATGGCAGCAGCTGATTATCAATACCATAACAGCTACTTCCTAATTGCTCACTTCCACTACGTATTAATCGCAGGTACAGTATTCGCTATGCTTGCTGGATTCACATACTGGTATCCAAAAATGACAGGTCATATGTTAAATGAACGCCTAGGTAAATGGACATTCTGGATCTTTATGAGCGGATTTAACATCTGTTTCTTCCCAATGTACTTCTTAGGTTTAGACGGTATGACTCGTCGTATGTACACTTACTCTGAAAGTCTTGGATGGGGCTGGCTAAACCAAATCGCATCTGTTGGTGCTGTAATGATGGCTATTGGCTTCCTAATCCTTTGCTATAACGTAATTTGGAGTGCACGTCACGGTGAGCGTGACACAACTGGAGATCCATGGGACGGCCGTACACTTGAATGGGCAACTCAATCTCCTGTACAACATTACAACTTCGCGAAACTTCCTGAAATTAAAGAAGCTGATGCTTTCTGGTTCATGAAAAAACGTGGAGAAACAATTACACCAACAGCAGATGAATTAAAACCAATTCACATGCCAAGTAATTCTGGTGTGCCTATTATTGCGTCTTTATTCTTCGGTCTTGCAGGTTTTGCATTAGTATTTAGCTGGTTCTGGATTGCAGCAATCGGTGGTATTGGTATTTTAGGTTGCTTAATCTATCGTTCATTCGATTATGATGATGGCTACTACGTAAGCGTTGATGAAATTAAAGAAACAGAACATATAGCATGAGAGGTGAAATGACATGGCGGCTTTAGATAAAAGCTTACCTTTGGAATATCAATCCGAGCAAAGCAGGTTGAATATCCTAGGATTCTGGATTTTTCTTGGGGCTGAAATTATGCTGTTCGCAACACTTTTCGCCTCTTATCTAGTCCTTGCTGGTCGTACGGCAGATGGCCCAACACCAGCGCAACTGTTTGAACTTAAAACGCTTTTAATTCAAACACTACTACTTTTAACAAGTAGTTTCACATGTGGTATCGCAATTCATGAAATGCGTAAACACAATCAAAAAGGAATGTTAGCCTGGTTTATACTAACTTTACTTTTAGGTGCAGGTTTCCTATTCTTCGAGATCGAAGAGTTCATTATGTACATTGGTGAAGGTGCAACGATTCAAACAAGTGCTTTCTTATCGGCATTCTTCGTTCTTCTTGGAACGCATGGTGCCCACGTAACAGGTGGTATCATCTGGGCAACTTGTGTTATTATCCAAATTTTAAAACGAGGTTTAACACCAGTTACAGCTCGTAAAGTATTTATTATCAGCTTATACTGGCATTTCCTTGATCTTGTTTGGGTCTTTATTTACACACTAGTTTACTTGAACGGGATGGTGGCGTAAATGGGTCAAAATAACAACCAAGCAAACGGGCATGGGCATAGCGGATTCCCATGGTCACACGTTTTCGGATTTATTTTATCGCTTGCACTAACGTTTCTAGCTTTATACGTGGCACTTTATACAACCCTGCCACTTTCAACGATATTAACAACTATTATCATAATGGCTGTTGCGCAAGCTTTATTACAATTAATTATGTTCATGCATTTAAAAGAAGGAGAAGGAAGAATTCAAATTCTTACAATGATATACAGTTTCTTCGTTGCAGCTGCAACAGTTGGTCTTACTGTATGGATCTTCTTCTCAATGTAATTTGCATGAAAAGACTGCTGGGATTCCTCAGCAGTCTTTTTTTATCCCCTATTAACGAGCAGTAAGACCCCCACTGATTAAAGTTTCACTTTATCCCCTCCCCTATTACATCCACATTACGGAATTAACAACAAAATCATGAAAAATATACTTATTATGACAAATGTTAAGAAAACTCTTTCTTTATGAAATCGAAACCATATCCGTTGCTTTTCTTCCTATTATATGGCTAAATAGTTACTATATTTATTTGAAGGGAGAGAACGCAATGGAACATCATTCTTCTGTTCTATCACTTATGGTTGTCGTCGCAATCGCGTTTTTCGTTCCCCTTTTGTTACAGCGCTTTAAATTAAACGCACTTCCTGTCGTTGTTGCAGAAATTATCGCAGGAATCTTTGTAGGTAAAAGTGGATTTAACATCATTGAGCCAGACATGTGGCTTCAAGTCTTATCAACACTAGGGTTTATCTTCCTAATGTTTTTAAGTGGTTTAGAAATTGACTTTTCGATCTTTAAACAAAAAGGGAAAAAGAATACGACAAACGAACCGAACACATTCCAAGCAGCAAGCATTATCTTCTTGTTTATTTTCATTTTATCTTATGCCCTATCATTAATATTCGTATGGCTAGGATTCGTAGACAATGCAATGTTCATGACTTTAATTATTTCAACTATTTCTTTAGGTGTTGTCGTACCAACATTGAAAGAAAATAACTTAGGAAAAACCGCAATCGGGCAAATCATTTTATTAGTCGCTGTTATTGCAGACTTAGTTACAATGATTTTACTCGCTGTATTCGTCGGATTAAATTCCGAAAGTGGCCAAAGCATGTGGCTTCTACTTCTTCTATTCGGTGCTGGTATTGTAATTTACTTTGTCGCAAGACGTTTTAAAAATATTCCATACCTAGAAAGCTTAAAAGCCGGTAGTGTACAAATTGATACACGAGCTGTTTTTGCACTCATCTTAATATTAGTTGGATTATCTGAATCTGTTGGGGCAGAAAATATTTTGGGAGCCTTTTTAGCAGGTGTACTCGTATCTTTATTATCACCAAATGAAGATATGGTTGAAAAACTTGATTCCATCGGATATGGCTTCTTCATTCCTATTTTCTTCGTAATGGTTGGTGTAAATCTAGAAGTATGGTCTATTTTTAAAGAGCCTTCTAGTATGCTAATGATCCCAATTCTAATTGTGGGACTCTTTATTTCAAAACTGTTGCCATCACTCGTCTTACGAAAATGGTACCCACGCAATATCGTACTCGGAAGTGCTATTTTGTTAACATCAACACTTTCTTTAGTTATTGCGGCTGCACAAATCGGTGAAAAGCTAGGCATCATTAGCCCAAGTTTATCAGCATCTCTTATTTTAAGTGCAGTTATTACTTGTATTTTTGCACCTATATTATTTAAAAAGATGTTTCCAAAAGTGGAAACACCAAAACCAAAAGTATCTATTATTGGTGCAAGCAGAATTACCCTTCCGTTATCACTTGATTTAAAACGTGAAGATTATGACGTAACACTATATATGATACGTCAAAATAAAATAAATGATGAGGAAGCGAAATCTCATGACTTCCCTATTGTAAAATTAGATGAGATTACTATTCAATCTTTAATGGAGCAACAAGCTTTCGAAGCAGACCGTGTTGTTGTTGCGACAAGTGATGATGAACAAAACTTATTATTAGCAGAACACGCAAAAGAATTAGGTGTTGAACACGTCATCGCAAGTGTAGAAGATCCCCTTCTACAAGAAAAAGCGACTCAAGAACATATCGCTGTATTCTCGACTATTAACTCTACACGTATTTTATTACGTGCACTTATTGATAAACCGAGTCTCGTTCGCTTGATTACAACAGCAAATGAAACGGTGCGTGAGGTTGAACTACGAAGTAATAAATATAACGGCTTAGCACTTCGTCGCCTTCCGTTTCTAGGTGATGTACTTGTCATTCAAATTTACCGTGGTAATAAAGCATTAATACCACATGGTGATACGAAGTTACAGCATGGCGATACTTTACTTGTAACGGGTTCAAAAGAACATATTGATACAATGAAAAACATATTAGAATAGAAAATGCCCCTCACATAAATGAGGGGCATTTTTTCAATTTTATATGGTAAAATGTTACTATCACATATTATGGGGATGAATCACATTATGTCTATTTCAACTTTAGCTCTCTTATTATTAGCAGAAGTACTCGTCGCCATTATTCTCATCGGTATTAGCATTGAAATTTGTAGTTATGGATGGAAAAAATCGAATGGAATTAAGTACTTTTGTCTCTTAATTTCACTCCTTCTCGGAACAGCTAGCATACTAGGACTTCTCGTTGCACCCGCATATTTCTTCTTACAACTTATAGAAAAAGGCTTATAAGAAAGGGTGATATTATGATTACAGTGAAACATATTGATGCATCTGAAACATACTTATTACGCCAAAAGGTTTTGCGTCCCAATCAATCATTAGAAGATTGTAAATACGATTCAGATTACGAAACAGACGCCTTTCATTTAGGTGCATTTCTACATGATGAACTTGTTAGCATCGCCTCTTTCTCTAAAGAAATACATCCTGATTTAAAAGCTGGTAACCACTATCGTCTACGAGGAATGGCAACATTACCTAATTTCCGAAACCAGCATGCTGGCAGCTCCTTAATCCGTAAAGCTGAACAAGTCCTCCAAGAACGCGAAGCAAATATTCTATGGTGTAATGCCCGAATTACCGTAGCGGATTATTACAAACGATTAGGCTTCCATGAGCATGGTGAAATCTTCGAGATTGATCCAATAGGACTACATAAAGTAATGTATAAAGAAATATAAAAAAAGCTTTCTGCATATTGCAGAAAGCTTTTCTTATATTTCATTTTCACTTTTTATTTTTTTCATATATATGTATATAAACAAACTAGGAATTAAAAAACAAACATAATAAGTCCTGTTATACTAATTTCCTTTATCGAAATACCTGGTGTTACAATGATACAAATAGCTAACAGTCCAATAACAATCCCTACTGGAATTAATAATAGTTTCATGAAATAACTACGCGATACTCCACCTGTATGCTCATACACTTCCACCGAATTTTTTAAGTTTAAAAAGTTAATAACTATTATCCCGCCCATAAATACCATTAATAAATCCGAAACACTTTCATACCCTGCCCCTTGCAAGACGTAACGGTAAAAAACAATGCCTAGTATGACGACATTTTGTAAGATGAAAGCCAATCTAATATGTTTTAATCCCTCAATCATTAAACGTTCATCTTTCACGATTTTCACCCTATCACTCCTTTTCCTCCCAAAACAAATCATTCAATGTTTTATCTACCGCATAACAAATTTTCAAACATAAATCTAAAGACGGGTTGTATTTCCCCTTCTCAATTAAACTAATCGTTTGCCTTGTAACGCCTACTTTTTCTGCTAATTGTTGCTGTGTTAAATCTAACTGAACACGTGCGACTTTTATTTTACTTACAGCCATTCATGTTCCTCCTCTGCCTTTATTGTAACATATACATTCCATTAAGTAATTTATATTTTACGTAATTGATTTGTTTTTTTCACTTTATTATACACAAAAAAGGAGCCTCTCATAAGAAGACCCCTTTCCTATCTCTATACTATAAGAATAAATGACATCCAAATAAAATTGTAAATAAATATAGTAACGGATGTACTTCCATCCCTTTCCCCTTCACAATTTTTAATACTGGATACACTAAAAATCCAATTGCAATTCCATTTGCAATACTAGACGTTAACGGAATACCAACGAAAATTAAAAATGCTGGTAATGCATCTTCAAATTCATTCCAATTAATATCACGAATGCTTTGTGCCATTAAACTACCTACAATAATTAATGAAGGAGCTGTAATAGCAGCTACACTTGATAAAGACGCGATAACAGGGCTGAAAAATGCCGTTATAATCGTTAGACCAACAACTACAATACCTGTTAATCCAGTTTTACCACCTGCAGCAATACCAGCTGACGATTCAATCGTTGCTGCTGTTGGGCTTGTTCCGAAGATAGAACCTGTCGTTCCGCCAATCGCATCTGCAATAAACGCTTTGCCAAAACGTTTCTCTGTATTATCTGTAATTAAACCAGCTTGTTTAATTAAACCGAGTAATGCACCTGTCGTATCAAATAAAAGTACAAGTAAAAATGAAAATACAACACCATATAATCCATACTGAATTACATCTGAAAAAGCATTGATTGGATTTGAAACGATAATACCCTCTGGTAAATGAGGCATCGCTACAATTTTATCCTCAAACTTCAGTTGCCCCGTAAAGAAGGCGATAATTCCTGTCACAATCATACTAATAAATAATGCACCACTCACACGTAATACCATTAATACTGCCGCTAAAATTAAACCAATTAAAGTTAAAATAACGGCTGGAGAATGAAAATCACCAATCGTAACTAAGTTAGATGGATGATCCACGATAATTCCAGATAGACGTAATCCAATAAAAGCAATAAATAGTCCAATTCCACCTGCAATTGCATGTTTTAAACTGTCAGGAATTGCGATAATTAGCTTTTGCCTAAATGAAGTGAAAGATAATAAAAGAAAAATGATACCTGTTACAAATACTGCCGAAAACGCAATGACATACGTAATCCCCTCTGCCTGTTGAACGACAGAATAAGCAAAATATGCATTCATCCCCATAGCTGGAGCAATAACAATTGGATAATTAGCTAAAAACGCCATACATAGCGTCCCAATAACTGTCGCAATAATAGTTGCCGTAAACGCTTGATCAAATGGTACACCTGCATCAGATAATATTTTCGGATTGATGACAAGAATATACGCAAATGTAAAAAAAGTTGTGATGCCCGCTAAAAGCTCTTGCTTCACAGAAGTGTTATATTTTTGTAATTGAAACATGGCTATGTACCCTTCCTACACCTGAATTATTATCACACATTCTTTTCTTACTAGTATGTGAGAAAATATAATACTTAATCTTAACAATCAATAAAAAGAAGAGTCAATATATTCTCTAATAGTGAGAATTTTAAGTTTAAGTCTGACAAGTTCAGATGTAGTACAGTTCATTTTGATTATTTTTGTAGCATAACAGATATAAATGTTTTATAATTTGAAATAGTTAAATATTTAGGCAACTCATTCTACAAGGGGGATTCTTCTTATGCAGCACACAAACAAATCTGGAACTTTAAATCGAGGTTTAAAAGAACGACATATTACTTTAATGTCACTCGGTTCGGCTATTGGCGTTGGGCTATTTTTAGGATCTGCTTCTGCTATTAAACTAGCTGGTCCTTCCATCTTACTAGGTTATATGATCGCTGGACTCGTTATTTTTTTCATTATGCGAGCGCTCGGAGAAATGGCAATTGAACAACCGGTTGCCGGCTCTTTTAGTAAATATGCTAATGATTATATCGGCCCACTTGCTGGCTATATTACTGGTTGGAACTACTGGTTCTTATGGGTTGTTACTTGTATGGCTGAAATTACGGCGGCTGGAATTTACATGCAGTACTGGTTCCCAGATATCCCGCGCTGGACTTGGGCACTACTCGCTCTATTATTAATGAGCGCTTTCAACTTCTTATCAGTAAAAGTATTTGGAGAACTTGAGTTTTGGTTTGCTCTCATTAAAATTGTCACAATTATCTGTATGATAGTGATTGGCTTTGGTATTATTCTATTCGGATTTGGAAATGGCGGCGTTGCAACTGGTATTTCAAATCTTTGGGAACATGGGGGCTGGTTCCCAAATGGCTTCTCTGGATTATTGCTTTCCTTACAAATGGTATTATTCGCTTATCTAGGCGTTGAACTAATTGGTGTTACAGCTGGTGAAGCTCAAAACCCGAAGAAAACACTCGCAAAAGCTATCGATAACGTATTTTGGAGAATCCTAATCTTTTACGTCGGGGCATTATTCGTTATGATGGCAATTTATCCATGGAACGAACTTGGCGAGAAAGGAAGTCCATTCGTATTAACATTCCAACAAATCGGCATTGCAAAAGCAGCAGGTATTATTAACTTTGTTGTATTAACAGCTGCACTTTCTTCTTGTAACGGTGGTTTATTTAGTACAGGGCGTATGCTATTTACACTAGCACAACAAAAGAAAGCACCTGAACGATTTGGACGTTTAAATAAAAATGGCATTCCAAGTCAAGGTATTATAGCAACTGCGATTGTTTTACTCGTTGGCGTTATATTAAACTATCTTGTTCCTGCAAAAGTGTTTACATGGCTAACTAGTATTTCAACTTTCGGGGCAATTTGGACTTGGGGTATAATATTAGTCGCTCAAATTAAATTCCGTAAAGGATTACCAACTGAGAAAAAAGACAAGCTAACGTATAAAATGCCTTTACATCCATTAAGCTCTTACTTCTCACTTGGCTTCCTCGCACTTGTACTAGGTATTATGGCGTATTCAGAAGATACACGAATTGCATTAATCATTGGCCCAATTTGGCTTATCGGCTTAGCTATCGTGTATTACATGAAAGGGTTTCATAAGATCGATGAAACACCTAATTCAAAAATTAGTTAAACAAGCTATCCCTTCCTTATTAATTGGAAGGGATTTTTTATTGCCTATATAAATATTTCTCAACAAAATTCACGGTATTTTTACAATTTTTTAATATTTTTTACGTTTTCTGTCTTTATTTTTTCAGAAAAATAAATTACATTATTAAAGCACATATATTTATTATTAGGGGGATTCTTCTATGAAGAATAAAAAATGGATTACATTTTCTTTAGCAACAGCAATTACACTTAGTATGGGGAGTTCGTTCATACCGTCTACTTATGCCGAAAGCTCTGTAGACCCAGCTCCTGAAATTGCTGCAAAGGTTGTAAATCAAAACAATGGGAAGAAAGTATTATTCGATAATACGCACGGTCAAACTGCCGGGACAGCTGACTGGGTTATTGATGGCGGCTTTTCTGATTTCGGAAACGGCATTGCCCAAAACGGATATCATGTAAAAGAACTTCGTAAATCAACACCTATTACATACGACGACTTAAAAAATTACAACGTGTTTATCGTTCCAGAGGCAAATATTCCTTACAAAAAATCTGAACAAGACGCAATGTTACAATACGTGAAAAATGGCGGCAGTATTTTCTTCATTGCCGATCATTATAATGCAGATCGTAATAAAAACCGCTGGGACTCCTCAGAAGTGTTCAATGGATATAGACGCGGGGCATGGGATAATCCAGCAAAGGGAATGTCTAATGAAGAAACAACTTCACAAGCTATGCAAGGAGTAGAAAGCTCTGATTGGCTATCCGATAATTTCGGTATTCGCTTCCGTTACAATGCACTTGGTGATGTTTCAGCTAAAAATATTGTCTCACCTGTGCAATCATTCGGAATTACAACTGGCGTTTCATCTGTAGCAATGCATGCCGGCTCTACCCTTGCGATTACAAATCCAAAACTAGCGAAAGGCCTTGTATATCTTCCAGAAAATCCATCAAAATGGAATAACGCTGTTGATAGCGGCGTTTATAACGGTGGTGGCGTTGCAGAGGGGCCTTATGCTGCTATTTCGAAAGTTGGCCTTGGAAAAGCAGCCTTTATTGGTGATTCTTCTCCTGTTGAAGATGCTACGCCAAAATATGTTCGCGAAGATTCAGGTCAATCAAAGAAAACTTATGATGGTTATAAAGAAGAAAACGATGCTGTTCTATTAGAAAACATCGTGAATTGGTTAGCGAAGCAAGAAACATTTACAAGCTTAGATCAAGTGAGTGGTTTACAGCTTGATGCACCTACAGCTCTACAAACATTTGAACAACCAAGCTTATCAACAGAACCACAACCAGAACCTTGGAGCGCACCAAGTCAAGGTTACCAGTGGTTCAATACCAATACTTTCAAACCAGGTTCATACGGCTATAACGGCGCAGTGACAACGAGTGATTACGTAATTACTCACCCTAGCATTCTACCAAACAATGAAGTGTTCCAAATGAAGATTCAAGTAAATAACTTATTACCAAATACAACATACAATAATTATTCTTTAGGTATCTTCACAACTGGCGGAACACAGGTGGCAAAAGTTCAAAATACAAATGGCACTTGGCCGTCTTCTTTCGGATATAGCAGTACATTCTCTTTCATAACAAATAACCAAGGATCTGCTGAAAAAATTGTGAACGTACAACTTGATCCAAATACAACTGGACAGGCAACACTTCGTCTACGTCAAAACACAACAGCGAAATATAATGAAACTGTAACGATTAATAAAAAATAATGAAAAAGGCAATCCACATATGGATTGCCTTCTTCTCACTTCTCTTCTTTTGAGAAAAACATTCTTGAAATAACGATACCTATACTACCAACGATTAAGAATAACACCGCCCTAATCATCATCGACACCTCTGGTAAGTCGAGAAGGAATAACTTCCCTACTGTTACTACTAATACGACTAAGCCAGCATATAATATTTCGTTCATCTGTCTATAACGGCCAAACCAAACTGCAAATAACGCATATACCATCCATAATAACGATACAGATACGCTAATTATACTTCCATCTGTAGAAAGAACTTCACCGATTCTAGTAATTGTAATAAATACAATTACCATTAACGAGTAGAGCGCTATAGAGTACACATATTTACCAAAACTCGCTAACACTTCTTTCGCTTGTCTCATGCAATAATAGAACGTTCCTATCAAAATAATATGAGCGACAAATCCTGCCGAAATGAAATGATCAAACGGGCTAAAAATCGTCTGCACCATTCCAATAGCATAAATCGTTGCACTTACATACAATTTAATATTTTGCTTTACTTTAATAGCAGTAAACATACCGAGGAAACCTTGTAACAATAATACGATCGCTGCATTCACCAAACTATACTCGTATAAAATCGCTAAACTAAATGATCCCATTGCAAAGCCAAATATTAGATTTGAAAATACCGAATGTTTATTCTTCCTATATTCAAGTACAAACATAACGGCATGCACAAATGCACTTATAACTAATCCCCACGTTGTAAATTCAGGAATTTGAGAAATGGCTAAAATAAAGAAAACTGCATTCGCACTAAATATCGCCAATCGTGCTTCTTGTATAAACCTTCTCTCCGAAAACATATGCCAAAATAATAGTAAATGAATTGCACCGTATACAACTGTTAACTGTACTTGCACATTCTCTACTAATATTGACATAACAACAAAGAAGACAAATAGGACAATTGCCGCAACAACATAAGAAATCATATACAAGTACTTATAACGGTTTCTCAATGCATACCATAATAGGCTAATTGTTAATATCGTCTCATAACTAAAGAAAATATACGTATTAGGAGTCGTACTATTTAACAAGAAAGGAACAAAAAATGCTCCCACCGCCACGAAAATAGCGAGATATTCCGATCTATATCTTTTCGCTAAATAAATCCCTAAAATAACCCATACAATATTACAGATAAACGCAATACTTGCAGGAATAAACTCATATAAATAATGTGCCGCAAACGTTGTTAAAACAATACCTGTAATACTTCCTCCAGCTAATACTAATCCTAACGATTGCCGCTCTCGTTTAATTTGAATATCCCCTATATAATACAAACCGATAGATAAGGCGATACCAAACACAATTCGTATCGCTGGTGTTAATAAACCAGCATCTACCCCTGCTTTAAATAACCAAATAACGCCAAGTAGCATAATACCGACAAATATACGCGGCAACCATGTTTGGCAAAACTTAATAATATTGAATGGTTCCGGTTTAAAAACAGATATATTTACTTGTTTTTCCTCAACTTTTTGAACAGGCTCTTTGATTTTCACTACATCTTCTTGTAACTTTTCATTACTTACCGCTTCAATATATTCTTTCTTTTCCTTATTAACATTTTGTTGAACTTTATCTACTTCTATTTTTCTTTGTTTCGCTTTCAATTCATAAAGTGTCTCTTGCATCGTTTCAATTGCCGTTTCGAGTGCTTCTATTTTCTTATTCAAATCCTCCTTCATACGCTCCCCCCTCATCACTCATGTAAAAGCTATATATTACCAATTACCCTTATCATACTATTAGTCTATTCATGTTCGATACTATTTTTCCAAAAAAAGAAAGGTGTTTTCCGAAATAGGAAAACACCTCTTACTTATTTATTCTTATTTATAGCAATACTAGCAATCATACCGAGGCAGGCACCTACAAATGCCGGAACAATCCAACCTACACCTTCTGTATAAAACGGAAGAACTTTTAGTAGTGGTGTCCATTTATTCATCAGTACACTTTTGTTTAAAATATCAATCGCACTAAATAACGCTACGATTCCAATCGTGACCGAATATACGTATACATACTTTCCAATATACTTATGGAATAACCCTAAAATAATAAGCGTTAGTGCAACTGGATAAATAAATCCCAGAATCGGTACCGATACTTTTAAAATTTGCGTTAATCCTAAATTAGCTAAAACCATACTAACAAAACTTAATATAAATGCCCAAACTTTATAAGATACTTTCGGAAATACACTTGCAAAAAACTGACTACAAGACGTAACCAGCCCAATTGAAACACATAAACATGCGATAGTAAAAATAAGGCCTAATAATACTACTCCGCCTTGTCCAAATAATGTCGTCATAACTTGTGCTAACACTTTCGCACCGTTATCAAATGTATCCAATGAACCACTAATTGAACCAACATATCCAAGAATGACATAAATAATAGTTAGTAATAGTCCTGCTCCAATACCAGCAATACTCATATATTTCGCTAAACCTTTATCATCCGCTACACCTTTTGCACGCAGAGCATTTGCAATAACAATCCCAAATATTAAAGCTGCTAACGCATCCATCGTTAAATATCCATCTAAAAATCCTTGGAACATAGGAGCTTGTCCATAATTTCCTGCAGGCTCTTTCACACTGCCTACTGATGTAAACATACTTTTTATAAATATAATAGCAATCATACATAATAATAAAGGCGTTAACACCTTTCCAAACAAGCCCATTAATTTAGACGGTGATAAACTTAACCAGTAAACAATACTAAAGAAAATAGCCGTGTACAATAACAAAACTACGCTACCCGCTTCTGGGAACAACTGACCTGGCCCCATTTCAAAAGCTAAACTTCCTGCACGTGGTATACCAAGACCTGGTCCAATAAATAAGTACACAATACACGGAAAAATAATTGCAAATGAAGAATGAACCCTGCCCGCTAACGTTTGAAAACTCCCTGCTTTCGCAATAGCGATAACACCTAATATAGGAAGCCCTGTTGCTGATATAATAAAACCTAACAATGCAATCCATACATGTTCTCCTGCTTCATATCCAAGGAAAGGTGGAAATATAAGATTTCCGGCCCCAAAGAACATAGAGAATAACATAAGACTAATAAGCAAAATTTCTTTTTTCTGTAACAATTTCATTTCTTTCTCCTTCTTCAATTTCACCTTACATGAAATCAATTCCACAAATAAAAAAATGCGGTAATCCGCTTCCTTACAAAGAAAACATAGTCCATAGTCTATCACAAAAGAAACACCCATTCTATAGCTATTTCCCTTTTCAAATTTCTTCTGAAAAATCAACCTTTATTGACTTATAATAGTTAATAAGGTAAAATATTAATCATGCAATACTATTAACTTTGTTTTTTGCTTGTGTCAGGAGGAAAATATTATGGAATCAGCGATACAACTAGAAAGAGAACAACAAAGAAAAAAGAAACATCCTCCAGGTTTATACTTACTCTTCTTTACAGAAATGTGGGAAAGATTTAGTTACTATGGATTACGAGGATTATTAACATTATATTTAACAACAGCTTTAGTAAGTGGTGGTCTTGGGTTTAGTCCCGCTTGGGCACTCTCTATTTACGGATTTTATACTGGTGCTTGTTATTTCACACCATTGATCGGTGGATACTTAACGGACCGTTTTCTAGGCAAACGAAAAGCCATCACAATTGGTGGTATAACAATGGCAATCGGTAACCTTACACTATTTGCCTTGCAAAACCAAGTCGGTCTATACCTCGGATTAGCGCTTATTATTATCGGTAATGGATTCTTCAAACCGAATATCTCTACACTTGTTGGAGAATTATACGAAGAGCACGATCCAAAACGTGATAGTGCATTTACAATATTCTACATGGGTATTAACGTCGGTTCATTTTTAGCTCCACTCGTTTGCGGGTTTTTATCAGAAAATTTATTCAAAACAACAGTAGATGGCGTTGCTCATTTCGGATTTCGTTACGGTTTCTTAGCCGCTTCAATCGGAATGATCATTGGACAAATTTTATTTACAACACTATCAAATCGCTTCCTTGGTGATATCGGTAAAAAACCAACTCGCGATTTGCAAACGGATGCTGGACAACAAACAATAGGAAATACACCGTTAACAAAAAAAGAAAAACAACGTACAACAGTTATCGTCATTTTAACATGCTTTGTTGTCTTCTTCTGGGCTGGATTTGAACAAGCTGGTAGTTCGTTAACATTATATACAAACAAATTTGTAGACCGCTCTGTGTTCGGATGGGAAGTTCCAACATCTTGGTTCCAATCGGTCAATCCGTTATTTATTATTTTACTTGCACCAGCTATTTCAGCATTATGGGCGAAACTGGCAACTAGAAAAAATGGTGACATGAAAATCCCAACAAAAATGGGACTTGGTATGATCTTACTCGGTATCGGTTATATTGTTCTTGTTATCGCTACGTTAAAAACAGGCAGTGACGAACATAACATTACAGAAAAAGCAAACTTACTATTTATCGTCTTTACGTATCTTTTCCATACGTTAGGTGAGCTATTCTTATCACCTGTCGGGCTATCAATGGTTAGTGCTCTCGCTCCAGTAAAACTTGCTTCTTTATTAATGGGAGTATGGTTAGCAAGCTCAGGTATTGCTAATATTTTAGGGGGACAGCTTGCAAGCTTCACAACTTCACTTGGATATGCTGAAGTATTCACAGTTATTGGCGCTGTGGCGATCGTTTTAGGTTGTGTTTTATTATCAATTTCTAAGAAATTAGTGAAATGGATGGATTAAAAAAAGATGAGGAATTTTCCTCATCTTTTTTTACGCTTTCTTTCCCTTTTCTATTGCTTGTTCATACAAGCCTTTATGTTCTTTATATTCACTTGGCACGAAACTCTTATAGAAGAACGAAAGCCAGCTGTCTCCTTTTTTATATCCTTCTTCTCGAATTTCCGCTGCCTTTTTATTTGATTTAAATCCTTCAGTAAACCATTTCTTTAATGTTTTATTCTTTTCATACTTAGCAGGAACTTTTAAGTCGTAGTTTTCAAATGCATATGTATATCCAGCTTTTTCCGCTGCCTTTTTAGCAGCCTTATATCCCTTTTCATACGCGGTTTCATATACTTTCACATATGTATCCTTTTCAGTATTTCCAGGTTTCTTTTCAGCTAATTCTTTACCAGCCTTTTCACCAAGTTCCGCTTGTTCTTTTTCAACCTTTTCAGTTCTCTCTTTATTACCTACTTGGAAACCTTCTGTAAAGTTCACCTTAAACTCAGGAGTAATTTGACTATCGTCCATTGCTTCTTGTGTTAACCCTTGCTCTTTTCCTTTTTCAAAATGCGTTTTCTTCTGCTCTTCTAAAGACCAAGATGCAGCATAAACGGTTTTGAATGCTTCTTTATATGTATCTGATTTTCCAGCTAAATGTGCTTCCGCATCATTTTTCCCTGCTTTAAAATCAGTCTCTCCACTTTTTTGTCCCTCAAGCTGCCCTTTTTCCATATCAGCTTGACGCTGTGCTTCCTCTCGCTTACGTGCCTCTTCAGCTTTTCTTTGTTCTTCAGCTACACGTTGTCTCTCTTCCTCTGCTTTTCTTTGTTCCTCCGCTACACGTTGTCGCTCTTCTTCTGCTTTACGCTGTGCCTCTGCGGCACGTTGTTTTTCAGCCTCAGCATTGCGCTGCGCTTCTGCTTGTCTTTCAGCTTCTACAGCACCATTGTTATTAGAGCTTGGAGCTGGACTCGTTGCACCGCTACTAGAAGCTGGTTTATTGTGATAATGATATTCCCCGTACTGTAATCCCCATTTCTCACAATTTGTATGACACGTATGTCCCCCATTAGCATCTGTACGCCCTGGATGCGCATAGGTTGAAATTGGAGCTACCAATAACGCTACACTTGTTGTTAAAAGAAGTTTCTTCACCTGTTGTTTCACTCTTGTTCCTCCCAAAATCTTAAATTCTAACTTTATTATACATAAATAGAAAAATACTTAAATACCAACTAAAATATTCTATTATTTCTCAACATTAGTAAAAAAGAAGGTCAACTCTTTAAAGAGTTGACCTTCTTTTTTACTTCTTCGCCTTCGTTCCTACTAAATCACCAGCAACAACGTAACGCTTAGAATTATCTTTCACAGATACACATGTAATAAGCGTTATCTCATCTTTCCCATGATCCTCTACAACTTCCCATTTATCAGGAGTTACTTCAGATACACCAGTAACCGCATATTCATATTCGTTTTCATTATCATACAAATACATTTTATCGCCTTTTTTCAAAGTTGCTACATCACTAAATAAAACTCCTTTTTTAGACATGTTATGTCCTGCTAATGCATAATTTCCTTTTCCCATTACTTGATTTTCTTTTACTGTTGCTGCACCTGATAATAGGTTTTTCTCAGTAGAAGATTTTAAAACAGGAAGTTCTAATGAAACACTCGGGATCGAAATACGACCAATTACTTGTTTCTTATCTAATGATGCATTCGCTACTTCTGCCAAGTCTGGTTGATCAATTTTCGAAGCATCTACAAATTCCGTCTCATGTTTTTCATAATCCATCTTTTGAACAGCCTGTACATTTTTAGTCTGTTTTTTTTCAGCCTGATATCCATCATAAAATGGCTTTCCGATTAACACACCACCTACAACAAATAGAAGGATTGCTACTATACTATAAATTCTTTGCTTATTCATATACAATTCCTTTCCCTTACAAAATCTTACTCTATATAAAATGATAAGATAATATTGCTATATGTACAAGTGTAAGCTGAAAAGAAACCTTCTTGCTTATGCAAGAAGGTTTCTTTTAAACTAACTTATTTCTGTATAGGGATACGTGAAAGACCGTCATTTGAATAAAGAAAATAGAGAATATAATATACAGTGGGTACCCAGGAAGATAGTCATTAATAATAGGCGAAAAAGTTAAAAATCCGACTGCACAAGGTAACACATACCATAACGAAACAAAAGTTGTTCGACAGGCTTTATCCGTAATCGCTTTTTCACGTTCATCTTCTAGTGGAAATAATAATGGATACATCCAAAAAGATAGATTCTTGTATTTTTTCTTTTGAACTCTATAAAAAATTGTAACTATAATAGCTCCAATAAATAATAAAATGAATGGTGCTCCATTAAACCATACTTCAAATGGGAACTTCTCGTTTTTAATTATATCTGCTAACTCTGTAATAACACTATAAAATTCAACAAATGTCCAGCAGGCTAGCGCAGTATAAAGCACGTTTACGATATAAGAAAAACCAATTCTATTCATCCTCTTCCCCCTCCTTATTTAAAACAAACACATCTTCCATCTTTAACTCGAATACATCACAAATCGTCAATGCTAGTAACAATGAAGGAACGTAATCCCCTTTTTCAATTGCAGCGATCGTTTGTCTCGTCACTCCTACCTTTTCTGCTAATACACTTTGCGTAAAATTAAAGCGAGCTCTTAATTCCTTCACTCTATTTAAAATGGTCAAATTTACCACCTCTTATCATCATTGTATGCTTTCCTTAACAAAATGTAAACTCAACTTAACATTATTTTCACAAAAAAATCCAACTTTACGTTTTGTAAAGTTGGATTACGTTTTAGTTTAAAATTGTAACTTTAACACTTCTTCTGCCCCAATTATTAGCTGTAGCTGAATCTGGCATTAATAAATCAATTATATGACCTTTAATCGCACTACCAGTATCTCCAGCAATTGCCGTCCCATAATTTTCTACATACACAGTAGAACCTAATGGAATCACAGCTGGATCTACAGCAATTAGTTTCATGTTTGGATTTGCAGTCAAATTATGTCCTAACTTAGACTTTACAACTTCACCCGGTTTATAGCCATTTTCAGATGGATCAGCTGTATAAGCAGTTGCTGTTACATAAAATTCTTTTCCACCTTGAGCTGGTTTTGGATCCGGCTTAGCTGGTGTTGTATCTTTAGCTACAGGCTCTGCCGGCTTAGCTGCCTGTTCTTCTTTTTGCTTAGCTGCTGCTGCCTTCGCTTTTGCCAACTCTTCTTGCTCAGCCTTTGCAGCTACTTCAGCTTTTGCACGCTCTTCCGCTGCAATTCTTGCTGCTTCTTGTTCACGAGCAATTGTTTCTTGTACTGCTTTCATATTTGCTTCAACTTTTGCTTTCTCTTCCGCTGCTAAATTAAGTTGGCTTGCAATCTGATTATATTTAGCTTGAACCGTTTGTAAGTTATCTTGACGCTTTTTCAAGTTATCTTGCAAATCCGCTTGTGCTTTTGCTAATTTTTGCTTATCTACTACTAAAGATGCTTCTTTTTCGTCAATTGCTTTTTTATCTTCTTCAATTTGACGAAGATCTTGTTCTTGTAGACGTAAAATTTCTTTATCTGCTTCTAGAATAGTAGTAACTGCGTTCATACGTTGTATGAAATCTGCAAAGTTTTTTGATTCTACAACAACTTCTACTACTAAACTCGTATTTGAGCTATTTTGAACAGAAACCATACGTTTGTTCATAATATCCTTACGAGCAAGGACTTTATCTTCTAAAACGATAATATCTGCTTTTTTTTGTTCAATCTGCTTATGTGTTTCATCGATTTTATGTTGAATAGCAGCTTGATCCTCTTTATTTTTTGCAATTGTATTATTTAAATTATGTAGTTCATTTTCGATACCTTGAATTTCTTTACTAACAGCTTGCTTCTCTTGCTCTTTCTTCTGCATATCTGCATCGTTTTGCTGCAATTGCTGTTGCATGTTGTTAAGTTTCTCGTCGTTTGACTCTGCTTTTACAGCGACTGTACTAGAAAGAACAATCATTCCTGCTAATACTAGACTACTGATTCGCTTAAAATAGTTCATAATCCGACTCCCTTCTTATACAGTTATACATGATTTATTTTACAGTTTGTTTACAGGACCATTAAATACAGTTTATTTTTCATGACAAAAAAAGAGAATTGTGAACAAAATGTAATAGATTCTTAAATATTTAACAATTCCTATATTTAAAAATTATAAAAGATGCTAAAATCCAAATATAGAGAAATTAAAAATCCTAAAGGCGGTTGAATTAAATAAAATGTTTACTCAAAAGAAATCACTCCAACATAAAATTGATCAACTAGAAACTCATATACATGAACTAGAAGCAGAATTAAAACAAAAAGATGTGGAAAAACAAGAAATTATATCTTCTATCCATAATCGTGTAAAAAGCGTTATGCAAGAGCACGAACTTGTAAATAGCCAACATCATACACTCCAAAACTTAATTCAACAATTGAACGCATGCTTTGAAAATGTTTCTATGCGTACTACACATTCCAACGAATTAAATAACGAAATGCTACAAAAAGAGCAAAACTTAATTCAATCTATTGAAGAAATTATCGATTGCTCTAATGAAGGAAAAGAATCCGTTCATCGCTTACTCATTGTAATTAATAGATTAGGTGAACAATCTCAACGTACTTCTAATAGTATGAATCATTTAAGCGAACGCTCTAAAGAAATTGAACAAATTGTAGAAGTGATTCAAAACATTGCAGCACAAACAAATTTACTAGCGTTAAATGCAAGTATTGAAGCTGCACGTGCTGGAGAACACGGTAAAGGATTTGCTGTTGTTGCTAATGAAGTAAGAAAACTAGCTGAAAGTACAGCTGAAAGTACAAAAAACATCGGTAACTTAACGAAAAAAATTCAAGAAGAAATTGAAAAAGCATATGAAAATACAAAAGATAATTTACATTTAGTTGATGAAGGTGTAGAAATGAGCGCT
Source organism: Bacillus sp. RC252 (assembly GCF_044909215.1). Taxonomy (NCBI): domain Bacteria; kingdom Bacillati; phylum Bacillota; class Bacilli; order Caryophanales; family Bacillaceae; genus Bacillus; species Bacillus sp. RC252. The sequence continues at coordinate 41,926 of NZ_JBIYDV010000022.1, forward strand.
GATACTAACGCTAGAATTGAAAATATTTTAATGATGATTCAAACATTACAAAGTGGCGCTACAAATGTTATTAAAGCTATCGAAAACCAAAAATCTTGTAATGATGATATATTAAGAGAATTTGCAAACACTCAACAAATGTTCCAAAAATTAAATACTACTATTATGAGCCATATTCATGATGCTGAAAAAGTCGATGTTCAATTGACTAAAGGTCTTCAAGAAACAGTATCTTCTCATTAACAATAAAAACCCCTTATATCGCTATAAGGGGTTTTTATTATATTTCGAATATTTATTCCTTCTCAATATTCATCTATATCTTTGTTATAATGGAAAAGTTATTTCTTTCGACTAATACACAAGGAGGATGTTATGGAACAATTTTATTACATTTTAAAATATTTAATTCTTGGTCTATTCCAAGGACTAACAGAACCAATTCCGATTTCTTCAAGCGGTCACCTCGTTTTAGCACAGCATTTGCTAGGACTAAAAATAGAAGGATTTAGCTTTGAGCTACTTGTTAATTCAGCTTCATTATTAGCTGTATTACTTATTTATAGAAATGACTTAATTCGTCTAACAAAGAATGGTCTATCTTATATATTCACAAGAGCAGAAGATGCAAAATCAGATTTCTTCTTTATTATTTACCTTGTTATTGCAACCATTCCAGCAGGTGTAATTGGAGTTTTATTTAAAGATTATATCGACCACTATTTAAAAGGTGTTAAAATGGTTGGGGTTTCCCTTCTTATTACTGCTATCGGCCTTTGGATTATTCGAAACTTGCGTGGACGTAAAAGTGATGGCGACCTTTCTATGAAAGATGCAATCATTATTGGTCTAGCACAAGCTTGCGCACTAATTCCTGGTATAAGCAGGTCAGGTGCTACAATCGTAGCAGCAATGTTACTTGGTATGAAGCAAGAAACCGCTCTTCGTTTCTCATTCTTACTATACATCCCTGTTAGCTTAGGTGGTTTATTGTTAAGTATTACAGACATTGCAAACGATCCAAATTTAGATACATTATTTGTACCTTATATTGTTGCTTTCATCGCAACATTTGTCATGACATATATTTCATTAAAATGGTTTATGAACATTATGGCGAAAGGAAATTTAAAATATTTCTCTTTCTACTGTATTATCGTAGGTGTGCTAACTATCATTTTCTTATAAAGTGAAACTTTAATCAGTGGGGGTTTTGTTCATCCCCCCTGATTATTAGCCCTCACCAATCGGGATTTTACGGGCAGCAGGGCTCCCACCTAACTTCTTTGCTCCGGCCGAATTTTGAGGTGGAAGTTTTACTGCCCACAAATAGCGGGATAAAAAAAGCCTCTTACTGCCCTCATACAGTAAGAGGTTTTTCCTTATGCATAAACTTTCTTTTCCTGACAATACAAGCGAATAACATGTGTATTTTTTTGAAACAAATCATGTGTTAAGCGAATAATAATAAAATTTCGTTTTGTATTATCATCATGAACAAAAATCTGTTCTCCCTCTTGAAAACGCCACGCGCTTTCAAAAGTTGTAATATGATCCCCACTTACAGAAAAAAGCTCATATCGCATGTCTTGTACCCTCTCTCAACTTATAATAATCATAATATCCTTATATTAAATTTAGCATAACTTAATTTCGATAAAATTTGTAATTCTTTCTATTTCGAAATATTTTAACTTTGTTTTAAACTCCTTTTAGCGCTATAATGATAAACGAATTTTCATTGAAAGGAGTTTCATTTTGACTGCATATTTATTTCCAGTAAAAACAGCATTTATTTTATTTCCTATTTTAGCAATGTTTCTCTTAATCCCTTTTTTAATATTTAATTATCGAAAATACGGTTATTTAAATAAATGGCGTTCATTTATTTTGTATTCATTACTACTCTATTTATTAAATGCCTATTTTCTTGTTATTTTGCCGTTACCACAAACGTATGATACTTGTAGCCTACAACCCGCTAATACACAGCATATGCAACTCTCACCATTTTATTTCATACAAGAGATTAGTAATCATACATCGGCAATTTTAACGAAACCTACTACTTATTTCTTGTTATTAAAAGAATCTGCATTTTTACAAGTTGCTTTTAACGTTCTATTAACCGTTCCATTCGGTATTTACTTACGTTATTATTTCCGACGTAGTTTCTTCCAAACAGTGTGCATTTCTTTTTGCCTTTCACTGTTCTTTGAATTAACACAAGTAACTGGATTATATGGTATTTATAATTGTGCATATCGCTTATTCGATATCGACGATCTGTTTTTAAACACACTAGGCGGCGTAATCGGTTTTATCATTGCACCAATATTTACGTACTTCCTGCCAAAAACAAGCGAATTAGATAGTCATATTGATTTGGAAACGAAACCAGTCGGATTCGTTCGTCGTCTCCTCGCTATGCAAATTGATTGGATTTTCTTATCTATCGTTGTACCTTTCATTAAAAACAAAGGAAACTCACTATTTATTTCTAACATCCAATCTTATACAAATGTATACGAATTCCTTTTCATTACATGTTCAATCTTAATTTACTTTATTATCATCCCATATTTTACAAATGGAAGAACAATAGGGAAAGCGTTGCTTCGTATTTACATTAAAGGACAAGCAGAGCGTATTACACTAAAAGAATTATTCATTCGTTACGGTATATTCTATTTCATTTTAGGGGGAATCAATTACATTCTTTCTAGTAGCTCTATTTTAAATCATACAGAGCCTTTAGTATTACTAGTTATACTGTTATTCCAATTTGTAATTAACGGGCTATTTATTATTCATGTTTTATTACATGTATTTAGCAGTGATAAATTACTATTTTACGAGCGTATTAGTCATACAAGAAATGCAATTACACTTAAAAAAGCTGACAAATACTAATTTGTCAGCTTTTTTTCATAATCGTAAATAACTTTTCTGTATAAGGGCTTAAAAATATTCCTGTTTCATCTAGTGACTTCCTCACTTTTAGAAACGAATGCAATTCTGGATATATATTTTGCAATTTTCCGTACGTTAACGTATGCATTTTCCCCCAATGTGGGCGCCCTTCATACTTTAGAAAAATTTTCTCCACTTCACCAAAATAAGCGGCATACTTCATACCTTTATACATATGAACAGCTATATACGCTGAATCTCTTCCATATGCTGGACTGAGCCATATATCATCACCTCTCACGTAGCGGCATTCAATCGGGAAGTGCACCTTATACTTTTTCTTTTCAATAAGATTTGAAATTTCTTCTACAACAGCCCTCATATACTTTGAAGGGACACTATACTCCATTTCATAAAATGGAACTGTACGTGATGTAGCGAACACTTCATAGCTTGGTCCAATTATTTTCATGTTCGGTACAGCCTTAGCTGATAATCGGCTTACTCCTTTACTTATAGAAGGAAACCATTTACACCCTTTAGATAATAAAGAGAACATCTTATTTTCAAGTAACTCCACCTTTAGTTTATGCCATTTCAAATCACTTTCTTTACTCGTTGTTTCGTTTGTAAATTTCACTTGCACTTCATCTGAATAAGGAAAAACGAAAAATTCAAAATGACGATTCTTCTTATATTCTTCTAGTTTGTTCATTACAGTAGACAATGATCGTTTTTCACTTTCATAAACAAGCGAATACGCTGGGATAACCTTCAATTTTATCTTTACAATGATACCTAGCATTCCAAGTGACAACTGAAATGCTTTCCAATATTCGGCGTTCTCGGTTTCTGAACAAACTATACTCTCACCTGTTGATAAAACTGCCGTGATCTCTATAACTTGTGTTGATAAACTCCCAAATGTAACACCCGTCCCATGAGTCCCCGTACTAATCGCTCCTGCAATAGATTGTGAATCAATATCCCCTAAATTTTCTTGCGCATAACCTTTTTCCTGAAGTAACTTCCCTAAATCATGTAGCTTTGTTCCCGCCCATACTTCGGCAACCTTCTTCTCTGCATCAATATTCCCAATGCCCTTCAATTCATCTAAAGAAACTAAAATTTCTTCCGTTTGCACAAGAGGTGTAAACGAATGCCCTGAACCGACAACACGAATTTTCTTTCCTTTTTTTCGTGCAAGCCCCACAACTTCTACTACATCTTGTATACTTTTTGGATACATCGTATAATGCGGTGTGCCTTCTACATTCCCTGTCCAATTTCTCCATTTTTGTCCCTTTATAGAAAGCATCGTCCATCCCCCCGATATGTTGAATACTCTCCAACAATTTCCCCTTGTTTAATGCGATACAAAACAGGAAAGCGTTCACATAACTCTCCAGCTTTACTATGGCGAAACAAGATAGAATCTCCTATATCCACTCGTTCCTCACCGTTATAAAAAATTGGCGTTTGCACTTCACCAGCACCTTCTAAAACTAATAGTTTTGCACCATGCGGCATCCAAACCTCAGGCTCTTTATCTTTACCAACTGCACCTGAGGCAATATATCCGCCACCTAGGCAAGTATAAATAAAAGGATCCGGTTTACGTACAACTGGTAAAGCAAATCCGGCAGCTGGCTGAAATTTTACTTCTTTATAATAATCAAACAGTTTAGGAGAGTAAAAGGCGGATCCTACAGTCATCTCCGTAACTGCGTTATCTTGCTCAGTTGTTTTTATACTTCCCGTTCCTCCCCCATTTACAAATCTTAGTTCACTACCAAGGTTTTGTATTTCTTTTACGATACGTCCTCTTCTTTCTTTAACCTCTAACACTGATTTCTTCTTTAAATACGAAACCACTTTACTTTTCATCCATTGATTCGGTATATGATCCCCCACCCCGGCAATTTGAGCTTCATATCCCATTACACCATCTAGTATTAAATATGATGAGCCCTTCACCTTTTCTACTATTTTCAAAGCGCTCTGCACATCTTTTACCGGGGATCTTTTTACACCAAAATGAATTTTTAAAAAACGACTACTCATATCAATATCCAAACAAACGCGAAAACACCCTTTAGACTTCTCAGCAATCTTTTCTAAATAAGTAATATGGTCTTCACAATCCACCATACAAGTTATAATGTGCCCTTGCTTTGTTAGCAAACTAATTTCATGTAAAGCTCTTTCATCATAAACAGGATATCCGAGCAATAAATCATTAAATCCTTGTTCAATTAAAAACAAAGCTTCTCTAGGAGAAAAACACATAATACCTTGAAACCGATTATTTGCAGCTAAAATCTTTTTCATAACTGGAACAGAGCGTAATGATTTACTCGCTATACGAATTTTCTTATCTCCACTTAACTCTATAATCGATTGAATATTCCTCTCTAAAGCCACTTCATCTAAAAATGCACACGGTAATGGAACTTCCTTAAAAATTCCTCTATCCACATTTTTCTCTCCTCTTCTATATATGTCTTATACATATTGGAAAGAAAAAATGATTTTCCTGTTTTCAAATAAAAAAAGTTTCTTCTTCACGAAGAAACTTTTTTAAGACTACTCTATTTCATAGAAATAGTCGCCTCTACTGGATAATGATCAGAGTAATCATTATATGTATATTCTTTGAGCCATGACGTAACAGTCCATTGTGGCGATTTCGACTGTAACACCTTATTCTCTATATACGATGGATTAGCATGGTCCTTACTTGTAATAATATAATCTAAATACTCGGCAGGGCTATCGGGGAAGTTATATTTCGCAATACTGTTTGTCGTCGCATCCCAAGTTGCAGTATGTCCAGTATAAGATGGAATAGAGGCGTGCAATGTTTTGAACATGGATGCGTACTCTGAGTCACTATTATTCTCAGCATTTATTTTATTTACATTCATATCACCACCAATTAACACATACTCGTTATTTGGTATATTTTTATTTTTAATAAACTCTTGAATTTCTTGTAGCTGTTTTGTACGTACAGATGCTGGCGAAGTATTTCCACACATACTATCTTCAGCTTGTAAATGAGTCCCAATCACATGTACAAAACGATCATTTTTCTTAACTTTTGTGTATACAAATCCTTTATTTGATAAGTTATCTGGTCCACAGCCTTTTTCAAATACATATTGAATCTTTTCAACAATTGGCCATTTACTCACAATCGCTACACCTCCATCTTCAGGAGTCGAAGATGAATAGTTTCCTAACGTCTTATCCCACTCGCTTCCACTACTACGACCTAATACTGCCGTTTGATTTGGATATTCTTTCTTCAAATTTCCTAATAAGCGATTTGAAGCACTATTATCAAACACTTCATTTAATATAACAACATCTTGATTCTTTATATAATCTGCTGCTCCAATTAAATCAGCACGCTCATTTTGTCCCCAGTTGGGATATAGGTTTGTTGATAGCATGTATACATTATGCGTCATAACTTTTAACGTATCATTTTGATTTGTGGACATTTCTGCTTGAACGGAAGATCCGCTATATAAAGCTGCTAGACCAATCCCAAAGCTTAGTACACCTTTTAGCAATTCACTTTTCACAATTCATATCCTCCGTTTACTGTATAGTGATAAAAAGGCCAAATACTCTATTCTGAGATTTGACCTTTCTCCAATACTTAACGATTTCCGTACGTATCAAACCAAAGCTGAATGTATCCAGCAGTTACACGTTGCGCTTCCATTAATCGCTTACCAGTCATTGGTGTAACTTCAGCGCGCCATTTGTCGGCATAACTTTGTGATACAGCAGCTTGCACGAACCAACTTTTCGTATTACTATTTACGATACCAGGGAAATCTTGTTTCGCAGCTACCGCAGCACCATGAATCCAATCTTCAGGGTTTATACCTTTCCAATTCCAATATCCATTTCCGTCCGTTACTTTGTAATTATCTTTAATCGTATCTACAAAGTTTTCATATTTAGAATGGAATCCTTGTGGATAAGAAATATTCGTAAAGTTTGCTGCATGCATCGGTTGATTTACATCACCTAAATAATGAAGAGATAACCCTAAATAGAAGAATGCTTGTTTCATATCTTTATTTTTATAAGATTCACCAGCTAATTTAAAATACTTAGCTCCAGTTTCCTTCGCTTGCTTTGCAAGTGGAATGTATGTACTTCCATCGTCTGGATCATAGAAATGTGACGCAAATGTACTATTGTCATAATAAGGATTTTCATAATCAGCAGAATAAATGCCATTTTCTAAATCTGTGCGCCATTCATTTAATAGTGCAACTTGATCTTGTTTTACAATTGTCGTATTACGGGACATAATATCAATAGCACGGTTTACAATCCATAAATGAGAATTTACACCTTCTGAGTGTTTATCTTCCGCAGACCAATACTGAGTAATAATCGCTCTACTTTCTTCATTCTTTTCATGTGCAAAAGCTACATTTTGTAATGGCGCTACTAACGTAATAGCTGCTGCTAAAGCAAGTACTTTCTTTTTCATCTGAAATCCTCCATTTTATAATAGAATTATTGTAAAGATTTTTGTTAAGATCCTACGATGTCTTACGGTTAACCTATGACTAGAATATCCCACCTTTCGTGAAAATTCTATCAATAAATTAAAATATGCAAATGTTCATATCACTATAACTTTATACATAGCGAACGTAATGAATGAATGCACTTACATTGTAATACAGTATTGTTAAGCTACTGCAAATACTTGTCTAAACTAATGTAAAAAAAGAGTAAAGCGATTAACCGCTTTACTCTTTTTTTCTTTTCGATAATACACTTGGCAGTTGCACATTAACTGCCAATTTATGAATAAATCCAAACACTAATCCAATCCCGATAAATATGTATAAGATCGTAAATACCTTTCCGAAATCAGTTTGCGGACTAAAATTCCCATCACCGACAGTCGTCAACGTAACCACACTAAAATATAGGGCGTCAAGAAGACGTAATCCTTCAACTGTACTATAAAAAATCGTACCAGATGTTAATGTTAAAAATGTTAATACGAATAATACTTGAAATTCTTTATCTTTCCACGCTCGTAAACAAGCTTTTAGCATCCGTTTCAATGTCAACATAAATGAAAGCATTAGACTTCCCCTTCCAAACAAAATACCTGTAGTTAAAGGAAAGTCTATCACCTTTCTGTATAGAAAAAAAGTAGCCCTCTTCTATTTCTAGAAAAGGGCTACTTTTTACTATTCTCTATTATTTAGGTGAAACAAGAATTTTCACTTGTGTTTTATCTTTTACAAGTGCTTCAAATCCTTCTTCAACAACTTGATCCACTGTGATTTTTTTCGTAATTAATTTCTCTGCTTGAATTTGGCCAGAGCTAATTAATTTAATAACAGCTGGGAAGATATGACGGTATCCAAGAATACCGATAACTTCTTTTTCTTTTAGTACAAGGTTGTTTGGCGTAATTGTCGCATCTTTTTCCCACACACTAACAATTACAGTTTGTCCTTCAAAACTTGTACTTTCAATCGCTTGACGAAGTACTACTTCGACACCTGTTACTTCAAAGCTCACATTTACACCTAAACCATTTGTTAAGTTACGAATTTCTGCTAGTACATCTTGAGTTGCTGGATTTAATACGTAATCAGCACCTGCTAATTTAGCTAGCTCTTGACGTTCTTTAGAAAGTTCCACTGCGATAACAGGAGTTGCTCCTGCTGCTTTTGCTGCTTGGATTACAAGAAGCCCAATCGGACCACAACCAAATACCGCTACAGCTTCTCCCTCTTTTAATTTACTTTGACGTACTGCATGAACTGCTACTGCTGCTGGTTCTACAAGCGCACCTTGCTCATACGTCATTTCGTCTGGAATATGATGAACCATATCTTCTGGTACTACTGTATATTCAGAGAAACCGCCGCCTTCTCCGCCAAGACCGTGGAAAACAAGTTGTTCACAAACATTGTAATGTCCGTGTTTACAAGCTTCACATTTACCACAAGAATAAATTGGTTCTACAACGACGCGATCTCCCACTTTATGAGAAGTAACGCCTTCACCGATTTCAACTACCTCACCACTAAACTCATGACCTAAAATAACCGGTGCTTTTACGTGTGTTAATGGGTGCTCTTCTGTTGGAATAAAAATAGGTCCTGCTAAATATTCATGCAAGTCTGTTCCGCAGATACCACACCATTTAACTTTAATCTTAACTGCTCCTGGTCTTACAGTTGGTTCTGGTACTTCTTCTACTCGTACATCACGTTGATTATGCCAAAGTAGTGCTTTCATTTTATACATCCCTCTCTACGTATATACTTAACCTGGTGAAGTTTACAAATCTATTATAATACTTCCATCCATATATTTCAAAAAAACAATCTCATTTTCACTAATTTTTAACAAATAACGTTCAATATTTTGTCACTTTGTACTTTTTTCCACATCTGTTAATGCTAATTTCATTGCGGTTGAAATTAGCATTATGCCATAATAGCATAGGAGAGGTGAATATCGCTTGAAATATTTTATTTACTTTATTGTTATCGTAGCGTTTTTAGATACATTTTCACAATTACCTATTATGAGTACTTTCGCTCAAAGTCTTGGAGGAACCCCTCTTGTTATCGGGCTAGTTATCGGTATGTACTCATTCGCTAATATGATCGGTAATATTATCGCTGGAGCCGCTGTCGATAAATTTGGTGCAAAAAAAATCCTTTATATAAGCATGGGAATTACGAGTTTCATAGTCTTGTTATACACCGTTGTTCAAAGTGGTGAACAACTATTAGTTGTGCGCTTTATGCACGGTTTTAGTGACGGATTTTTAATTCCTGCTGCCTTTACGTTTTTATCAAAGCAAACGAATTCAGCAAGGCAAGGTAAAGCAATGGCTCTATCTGGTGCCGCTGTTGGAACAGCTGCAATCGTAGGACCTGCTTTCAGCGGCATTATGAAAGCAACAGCTGGTATAGAGTGGGTGTTCATTACTATTTCTATTTTAATGGTCCTTGGTACAATCGTATCTCTATTCTTCTTACCAAATAACGTATCAAGAAAAGATACATCAAGAACACAAATGATGAACAAAGAAGATATGATTGAACTATTGAAATCAGAACCGTTATTACAAGCATATATTGGTGCTTTCACACTAATGTTTTCACAAGGGATTGTCACTTATATGTTACCAGTAAAAGTTGAGGCATTAGCACTTAAAGCATCTACAACAGGCATGATGTTAAGTGTATTCGGAATTACCGCTATCCTCTTCTTCTTACTGCCAACAAATCGCATTTACGATCGATTTAATCGTTCCAAACTAATGCTAATCGGGATTGCAGTAATGGCACTAGCGTTATCTTTACTCGGATTATTTGCAACAAAAGGCATGCTCTTTATCGTTATGATAATTTATGGAATTGGATTCGCTATCCTCTTCCCAGCAATTAATGCTTTACTTGTTGAAAATACAACAGATAGTAACCGAGGGCAAGCATTCGGATTGTTTTATGCATTCTTCTCGTTAGGAGTTGTTGCTGGCTCCTTTACAGTCGGAGCAATCGGGGCATCGCCTAGCGTCAGCTTCGTTATCGGAACTGCATTCTTGTTAACATTTGCTGGAATGATTTTTGTAAGAAGCAAAGTAAAAAAGACAATGATGGGTTAATTCCATCATTGTCTTTTTTTAAAATGCATATTGATATAATCCGTAATATAACGGAAAAGTTGGGATAATGCCAATTAATTTAAATACAAAAGGTAATGGCTCATCTTTCTCTTCATATAATCGTAAAACAAAAACTGCAGTTAAAGTCCAAATGATGCTAAATACGAAGATGCATTGCCAAACGATCGGCTTCAATATTTGTACATCAAAAACAAATCCAAATAGTCCTATCCATGTAATAATAGACACTACAAAATCAAACTTTTGAATCGGTGTTTGAAACATCCCTCTCACTAGCGAAGTAATAGCTAATATCGCTACAATTACCAAATAAATTTTCCACAACACAATGATAATCTCCTATTCAATTCAACTTTTAACTTTTAACTTTTAACTTTTAACTTTCAATAAACCATATTTAATGAATAATATGGCATTATATTTTTCATAGAAATAATACAACGGATAACAAAATAAGAAGAAAATAAGTACGGTTGGTACATTGTCTATAATAGAAAAATGTTTTACTAGCAATTCTTTAATACTCTCTCCAATAATAATAAACAGTGGGATAACACAGATTGCCGCTAATATTAAACATGGTGTTATCCTCATTTCTTTCAGCTTCACCTTACAATGCGGACACCTTAATGAAAAAGGATGTGGGATGTCGATAATATGTTGTGCAGTAATATTCTCTTCACATTGTGGACATGCAATTGTTTCTTTCATTTGTCCCCCCTCCTTTCTACTCATCAAAAAAGAGTTCTATTAAATAGAACTCTTTTTATTGCCTAATATATATTACTTTTGTATATAACCAAATATCAATGTAAATAAACTTACATATAAATGCAATACTACTTGCTCCTTTTAAAAAAGAAAATGAATAAATATCGACGATACTTCGACAATTTCCTCGGAAATATTTCTTTTCCACACATAATTTGATACACTACATATGGATAAACACTTGTATTACATAAGCTAAAATAATAACTTAATGTACAAATAAAAGAGCACACTCTTCATATGAAGAATGTGCTTTTATTTTATCCCGCATTAACGTCTAATCCAAACAGCACCTGCAGACTTATCATCTGCTTGTCCAACAACTTGGAATTTAAGGCCAAGGTTTGGAACTTTGCGTCCTGCGTCAGCAATTTGCTTATTACTGTATACCTTTGAATCATCAAACGTTGTAACACCTTGTAATCCAGTATAATTAAACTGTCCTCGTGTAAATGAATTTACACTCCATGAAGGTGTTTGATCAAATGAAAATGCAGCATCTGCAATTTGAATTCCAGTATTACCGTATGCTGGTTTCCCACCTAAATTTCCAACAATCGCTTCTGGATGAGAATCTACAACACCAAGGAAGCCTTCACCTGGATGTAACCCAACCCAGTTATCTTTGAAACTATCATCTGCATACCAAACGACAAGACCTGTATTATATACCGGACCTTTTCCCGCTTTTAATCCATTATCTGATCCAGCATAGTTTCTCCACTCTAGATAATAATAATGGGGTTTCTGTTCTGTCCCATCAGAAACAACGAATCCATTTAACTTCATTTTAGACTGTCCTTCTGCGTCATCTGAAAATACTACTTGTCCATCAACTGTTACATTTACATTATCCATTGCGAAACCTTTATATGTTAAAGCTGGATCTGTAATATAGTCGAATTGTAGTTTAACTTTCTTCCCTTTAAATTGACTTAAATCGTATGATTTATCAATCCATTTTCCATCTGTTGTATCTTTATCTTCTTGGACTATGTTTTCTCCCAATCTATCAATTAATGTTTTCGTTCCATCTTCAGTTACAGCATGTACTTCGATGAAATCACACTCTGCTTCTAGTTCATAATTCGCTTTATAATCAAATTTTGCATTTGTTCCTTTTGTTAAATCGAAGAATGGTGTTTCTAATGTCGTATGAATATCATCGCCTCTTGTACTATAGTATGCACGCTTTCCAAATCCAGGCTTAATTGTTTCAATACTCTTACCTGGTAAGTTGACACGTACGACACCTGGACGATTTGATTTTGTAACACTTTGATCAATATATGTAGGAACGCCTACACCACTCTTAATTTTATCGTAATCTACTTCTAAAATTTTCGCCCAGTTTCCACCCATATTCTTTTGTAAGAAATCTTTATTTTGTGGTGAAAAACTAGTTGGCTCTGTTCCTGCGATTTTTCCTGTCCAGCTACCTCCACTCATTAATGACCAAGCTTCGACAGGTGATCCCATTCCAGTATAATTCGTATCATACTCATCTGGTAAACCAAGGTCATGTCCAAATTCATGTGCAAACACACCTACTGCACCGTCTTCTGGTTCAATTGTGTAATCATGAGCCGCTACTTTTCCATCCCAATAAGGTACTTTAGCTGTTGTTCCTTCAATCGCTACTGGATCCCTTGCTAATTTAGATCGATGTGACCAAATTGCATCATCTCCTAATTTACCACCGCCAGCTTCTTGACCAACACCGGCATGAATTACCATTAAATGATCAATTACACCGTCCGGTTCATTAAGATTGCCATCGCCATTTGTATCATAACGGTCGAACTGATCGAATTGTGATAAATCTAATCCTTTATCCGCTGCAGCTTTTAATGCTTCTTTCACTAAATCACGCGCACCTTTTGGTCCTTTATTATCGTGACCGCTACTACCATCAGCACCGTAATCAGCAGCTTTTCCTGGCACAGTTAGCCACTCCGTTACATATCCGTCTGTCGTATAACTACCACCAGACTGCTCTTCATAATATTGTTTAAACGTTTTTACTTTCGAACCATCAAATAATGTGTACGGTTCATTACCAAATAACATTTTTTGATAATGCTCTCTACTAAAGTCATTCGAATACATATATCCTGGTGTTTGATCAATATTATTATGTTTATAATCACTAAATTCAACGAGTAATACTAATACTTTATCAGTTCGAACAGACCCTTTATACGGCGCTTGCTTTGCTTTAGAAGTTGGGACTTGTCCATTCAGTTGTTTTTTATTTGGTTCTGGCTTTTGCTCAGGACTCACATTTTTTTCAGGTTTCTTTACTTTCTCCCTTTCCTCCATTTTCTTCTCTTTTACTTTTTTCACGAAATCAGATGCCTCTTTAGCAGTATCCGCTGGAAGAATTTCTTTATTTGCCTGATCCCCTTGCTTCTTTTCAATATATTGCTCTACGGCCTTTTTTGTCTCTTCTTTAGACGATGCTGGATTAATTGTTCCTCTTTCTTTCAGCGCTTCCGCTAAACGATCTTCTTGAATTAAGTTATGATCAATTGGCGTTGTAGACACACCTTCTTTTGCTGACGTTTCTGCATATGCTAACGGAGCACTCATTACAGCTGAGCATCCGATGAGTGTTGCGATCGTTAATGATGACAACACTTTAAATGGCGCTTTTTTTCTCATTTTAATCATCCCCTTGTATCAATCTTAAACTTCAGATAAAAATATGTAATCTATCCTCCCTTGTATAATAAAAGACATGATTCTATAAGAAATAAGCTTTCTGTTATAGAATCATGCCCTCCAGTTTTCTGGTCAGACCCTCTATCTTTTTATGTCGAAATGTGAAAAATAAAGAGTGATTTGTATATATTAAATAGCTTATATTAAAAATTTAAAAGACAATATGCACAATTGCATGAAAATTCTTTCAAACAAAAAAAGAACCCAAGTTAATTAAACTTGGGTTCTCCATTTCGTATTATTTCTCTTGTGTTTTTTCCCAATCAGCTAAGAATTTCTCAATTCCTTGATCTGTTAATGGATGCTTCACTAATGAAGCGATTACGTTTGCTGGGATTGTTGCAATATGTGAACCGTTTAATGCTGCTTCTGTTACATGAACACTGTGACGGACAGATGCTGCAATGATTTCTGTTTCAATGCCGTGAATTGCAAAGATTTCTGCGATTTGGCGAATTAAGTCCATACCGTTATGACCGATATCATCTAGGCGACCTAAGAACGGTGAAACGTATGTCGCACCAGCGCGAGCTGCAAGTAATGCTTGCACTGCTGAGAATACTAATGTAACGTTTGTACGAATTCCTAAATCTGAGAATGCTTTTACTGCTTTTAAGCCTTCTGTTGTCATTGGAACTTTTACAACAACGTTTGGAGCGATTTTTGCTAACTCTTTTCCTTCTTCAATCATTTTATCAGCTTCTAAGCTAATTACTTCTGCGCTTACAGGTCCTTCAATAAAGCTGCAAATTTCACGAATACGCTCATGGAAATCTACGCCTTCTTTTGCTACAAGTGATGGATTTGTCGTTACTCCAGCTACTACACCTAATGCATTTGCCTCTTTAATTTCGTTAATGTTTGCTGTATCAATAAAAAATTTCATTTGTTATTCTTCCTTCCTAATTTTCATTTTATATTTATTTATTTATTTTTTCTTAATAAGCTCTAATTCAATCGGAATAAATTTGTCCACTTTTTTACCTTGTGTTATCTCTTTCGCTGTTTCCATCGCCTTCTCTCCGATTAATTCTGGTTTTTGAGCGACTGTTGCTGCCATACGCCCATCTTTAACCGCTTTTACAGCATCATCTGTTGCATCAAATCCAACAACAACTACATCTGTTTTACCAGCAGATTTCAATGCCTCAATTGCGCCTAATGCCATTTCATCGTTATGAGCAAACACTGCTTTTATATCGCTATTTGCTTGCAAAATATTTTCCATAACGGATAATCCTTTTGCACGATCGAAATCAGCTGCTTGTTTTGCTACTACTTTTAAAGACTTATCAGCTACGTTATGGAATCCTTTCCCACGCTCACGAGCAGCAGACGATCCAGGGATTCCTTCTAACTCAGCAACATTTGTTCCTTCACCAACTAACTCCCGAATGTAATCACTAGCCATTTGGCCACCTTCTATATTGTTGGAAGCAATATGAGAAACAACTTTACCTGAATTCGCAACCCGGTCTACTGTAATAACAGGAACATTGGCTGCATTAGCTGCACTTACCGCTGAAGCAACAGCATCTGAATCGGTTGGATTAATAACAATTACATCGACACCTTTTTGAATTAAATCTTCAACATCATTTGTTTGCTTCGCCGCATCATTTTGTGCATCAACAGCAATTAATTCAATGCCGCTATCTTTTGCCTTCTTTTCTGCACCTTTTTTCAACGTGACGAAAAATGGATTATTTAAAGTTGAAACAGAAAATCCAACTTTAATAGTTTTATTTCGACCTTTATCGCTAGAATCCTTTGCCCATTCTGGTGGTTCCATTGAACAACCAGCAGTAACTACCATGATGCATGCAACGAGTATCAGTAACCATTTTTTCATGAATTGCCCCTCCATTACGCTTCTTTTCGACGATCAATTAGTACAGCTAGTAAGATTACAAGTCCTTTTACAACTTGTTGGAAGAAAGAAGATACACCTAATAAATTTAAACCGTTATTTAGTACACCAATAATAAGCACACCGATGAATGTACCAACAATCCATCCTCTTCCACCTGAAAGACTCGTTCCTCCTAACACAACTGCAGCAATTGCATCCAATTCGTAAGAAGTACCAGCAGTCGGCTGTGCAGAATCTAACCTTGATGTTAAGACAATACCTGCAAGCGCTGCCAAAATTCCGGAAAGACCGTAAATCATTACTTTAATTCTCGTAACATTAATACCTGATAAAGCTGCCGCTTCTTCATTTCCACCAATCGCAAACGTACGGCGACCAAACGTTGTTTTCTTTAAAATAAAGTACAGTACTGCAAAAGCGATCATCATTGTAACGGCTGGCACAGGAATACCAAGGAAATAACCACGGCCAAACATTTGGAACATTAAATGATCACCAAGACCGGTGATCGGACGTCCGTCCATATAAACAAGCGTCAACCCGCGAAAAATAGTCATTGTTGCTAAAGTTGCAATAAACGGAGCTACTTTTCCCTTCGCAATAATAATACCGTTTACAATCCCCATTGCAAGACCTGCTAATAATCCAACTACCATTGCAAGGAACGGATCCATGCCACTTGCCATCATTCCGGCAACAAGTGCACTTGATAATGCTAAAATAGAACCTACCGATAAGTCAATACCCCCTGTTAAAATAACGAAGGTCATTCCAAATGCAATGAGTGCATTAATCGATACTTGGCGCAGTATATTAAATAAATTTGGAATTTCAATAAATGCTGGATTTAAAGCTGTAATTACCACGATAATTAATACTAACCCAATTAAAGAACCAAGTTGTTGTAATACATTCCCCTTCTTAGCCATATCTTACTCTCCCCCTGTAGCTAGTGCCATAATAGACTCTTGCGATGCCTGATCTTTCTCTAAAATACCACCGATTTTCCCTTCATGAATAACGAGAACACGATCACTCATTCCTAAAACTTCTGGAAGCTCAGACGATACCATAATAACGGCATCACCCTGCTCAGTAAGCTTATTCATAATAGAGTAAATTTCCTTTTTAGCCCCAACATCTACACCTCTCGTTGGCTCATCTAAAATGAGTAACTGCGGATGAATCCCTAGCCATTTTGCAATTACAATCTTTTGCTGATTTCCACCAGAAAGAGATTTTACAGCTTGCTCTCCGTTTGCTGCTTTCACATTAAGAAGCTTCATCATATCCTCTGTAAATTGCTGTTCTAAAGCTTTATTAACAACGCTTCCCTTTGAAAAACTTTCTAAATTTGGTAAAGCTAAATTTTCACGAATCGAAAAATCTAACACAAGCCCTTCAGATTTTCTATCCTCTGTAATAAAGGCAATTCGTTGTCTAATCGCATCAATTGGACTATCAATTTTTACTTCTTGTCCATTCATGAAAATTTTTCCTGAATCGAGCGGTTCATATCCAAATATTGCTTTCATAATATCCGTGCGACCAGCTCCCATCAAGCCCGCAACACCAAGGATTTCACCTTTTCTAACTTGAAACGAAACATTTTCAAATTTCCCCTTTTTCGTTCCGTTACGCATTTCAAAAATCACTTCGCCAATTTGACTATTTCGCTCTGGATAACGTTGACCAATACTGCGCCCCACCATCATGCTAACTACTTCATCAAATGATGTTTCTGGAATTAATCTCTTCCCTACATATTCTCCATCACGCAAAATCGTAATGGCATCACATATTGAAAAAATTTCTTCCATCCGGTGTGAAATATAAACGAATGAAACGCCCTCTTTACGTAATTTATTAATAACAATAAACAGCGTTTCAATTTCGCAATCTGTTAATGCTGCTGTAGGTTCATCCATAATAATAACGCTCGCCTTTGTCATTAATGCTTTAGCAATTTCAATAATTTGCTGTTGTCCAACTGATAATTCACCTGCTAGCATAGCACCTCTCACATGTAGACCAAGATCTGCTAATTGTTGCTGGGCAATCGCATTCATTTGACGCGTACGTAAAATGCCCGTTTTCCCATACATTAACTCTTTTCCAAGAAACATATTTTCAGCTACCGTTAAATTCGGTAATATGTTCAACTCTTGATGGATAAATGCAATACCATACTCTTCAGCTTCTTTCGCATTTTTAAAAGTTCGTTCTTTCCCCTCAATCATGACTGTTCCACTGTCTTTTTTATATACGCCTGTTAAAATCTTCATGAGCGTCGATTTCCCCGCTCCATTTTCCCCCATCAATGCATGGACTTCTCCTGTTTCAATCATAAACTGTGCGTTTTTTAGAACAGGATTACCACTGAACGCTTTTGAAATGTTCTTCATTTCAATATGCATTCTCATCACATCCCTCTATTAAAAAATCACGCCTGCATGTAAAATAACATTCGCATAAGGCGTTGCTTCTCCTGTACGAATAATCGCCTTCGCTCTCTTTGTATGCTCTTTAAATTCCTTATGAGACACATATTCAAATGCTGGCTCTATTAAACGCATCTCAACTTCTTTATTTACCACGTCATTATTCATAATGACTTCTTCTGCCAGCGTCACTTTTTCAATTGCCATATCATCAGCAACTACTTGTAATACGTCTAAAAAGCTAGGCTTTCCAATTTCAACTGCTAAATCAATTCGTTTTACTCCATCAGGAATCGGCAACCCGCAGTCTGCGATTACAATCGTATCTGTATGCCCAAGTGAAGCAAGGACTGCCGCGATTTCACTATTTAATACACCGTGTTTTTTCATCCAACAATCACCTGCACTTCACGTACTCTATCTCTCGTCGGCATACCGCCCTGTGCACCAAGTTTCGTTACAGAAAGACCACCAGCAATATTAGCAAAACGAATAGCCTTTTGAAGTGTTTCTCCTTCAGAAAGCGCAACTGCTAACGCACCGTTAAATGTATCACCAGCTCCAGTCGTATCTACTACATCTACAGCAATACTTGGAACTTGAACAACTTCCGTTCCATTATGGAAACGAACACCATTAGACCCTTCTGTCATCAATAGCTTATTTGGATATTTAGCCAGTAACTCTTCAATTGGTGATGTGAAATCATTTAATACGATGCGACATTCATGTTCATTCGGCGTAATATAAGTCGCTTTTTCTAAAATATCTTCTGATAAAAATTGTGCTGGAGCTGGATTCAACATAACTGGAATTTTATGCTCCTCACAAATAGCTAGAACGTATTTTACTGTTTCAAGCGGAATCTCTAGTTGAAGAACAACCATATCTGCTTTTACAAGAAGGTCTTTTGAACGATCTACAATCGACTCATTTACAAGAGCATTTGCTCCTTGTACGACAACAATACTGTTATCCTCTTCTGCTAAAACGATATGAGCGATTCCTGTCGTCCTATCTGTAACCGGTACCACATAGTCGATAAAAATGCGTTCGTTCTCCAAATTTTTTCTAACTACTGTTCCGTAATCATCATTTCCTACTGCACCAACCATCGCTACATTTGCTCCTAATCTAGCTGCAGCAACTGCTTGGTTGGCCCCTTTTCCTCCTGGTATCGTATGAAACGCTTCACCAATTACTGTTTCTCCTGCTTTCGGCCGTATTTTTGAAACAGCCACTAAGTCCATTGAAATGCTACCTACTACTGCAATATTTGGCATCTGTCTCATCTCCTTACTTCGTTGTATTTCGTTCTATAATTTCAATCGGTAAACGATAATGTTTCTCTTCTAATGGATTTCCTTCCATCTGCTCTAACAACAATTCTGTTGCAATTTCCCCCATTTCATAAATTGGCTGTGCAACAGTCGTAATAGATGGATACATCATTTCAGTTAAAGAAATCCCATCGAATCCAATAATTTGTAAATCGTCTGGAATAGAAATTCCCTTTTGAAGTGCAGCCTTTACAACGCCGATTGCAATTAAATCATTCCCAGCAACAATTCCATCAATATGCGGATATTCTTCTAATAATTCCACCGCGACCTGTTCACTATTAGCTGGATCGAATGTACTCTCTGCAATCATATAAGAAAGATTATTTTGCGTAATAACGTCTACAAAACCTTCAAAACGTTCATTAGCTGTGCTCACATCACGCGGTCCGCGAATATGTGCAATATGTTTACACCCTTTGTCTATTAATAACTTTGTCGCCGCCTGGCTCCCTGCATAGTTATCTGCATATACAGTAGGAATGCGCTCATTAAACATACGGTCAATCGCAACAACTGGAATAGACAAATTCATGTAATTAACACTATTTTGTGGATTCGTTGCTACAATAAATCCGTCCACATTATTTTGTCTAAGCACATCAATGTATTGCTTCTCTTTTTCTAAATTTTCATCAGAGTTACAAAGTACAACTGTGTAACCTTGCTTATGTGCTACATCTTCTACAGCACGTGCAACTTCCGGAAAGAATGGATTCACGATATTTGGAACAACTAAGCCAATTAAACGAGACTTTTTATTATATAAAGAACGCGCTACTGTACTAGGTTTATAATCTAGCATTTCAATTGCTCGCTCTACTTTTTTTAATGTATCCTCATGAACATATCCATTTTTATTTAACACTCTGGAAACGGTCGCAACAGATACCCCTGCTAATTTTGCAACGTCTTTAATCGTACTCATTCTCTTTTCTCCTCACTTCATGTAACCGTTTACAGAAAATAATATAACGCATTTATAAAAATACGTCAATCATTTCTAACTAAAAAGCTTTTAAGGTTATACTCAAAAAAAGCATCGCCTTATGGCGATGCTTTTTTATTACGAATATGATACAGTTTTTTCCTTTTCTTCTACAGCAGGCTCTTCAGCACCTTTTTTACGATCAGACAGTTTAATTTTCTGTAAGAAAATCGTAAAGATAGCACCTACTACGATAAATACCAATCCTGTTAAGAATACAGTATGAAGTGAGTCCACTAAAGAGCTTTTCAAAATTGGTACGATGCTATTAGAAAATGCTTCTGGCATTTGTTTTAATGCCTCTGGACTAAATAGCATAGAATATAAACTTTGTGGATCTGTATGAATCATATCTTTAAATTTTGTTACCATTTGTCCCGCTTCTTTTGGGAATGTGTCTAATACAGGTACTAATTTATTTGTTAACGTTGTGCCTGAAGTGTTATTCATAATTGATCCTAAAATTGTAATCCCAAACGTTCCACCGATTTGACGGAAGAATTGACTTGATGATGTTACAACGCCAAGATCTTTTTTCGGGAAGCTTTCTTGTAATGCTAATGTTAATATCGGCATAACAAGACCCATTCCTAAACCGATAACCATCATATAAGAAGTAGCGGTAAGCTTAGTTGTGTGCATATCCATCGTTGTTAATAACCAGAAACCACTAGCCATAATAAGCATCCCTGTAATAATTTGTGGTTTCACACCAATTTTTAATACAAGCTGACCACCAATAATACTCATAACGATCATTGTAATCATCATCGGTGTCATAATCGTTCCTGATTCAGCAGCACTTACGCCTACAATTCCTTGCATAAAGAACGGTACGAACATAATTGCTCCAAACATTCCGATACTCATAAAGAAACCGATCGCATTCAGTAGTGTAAATGTGCGGTTTTTAAAGAAGTGCATCGGTAAAATTGGTTCTTCAGCCTTCGTTTCAACGATAATAAAGCTAACAATACCAATGGCAGCTAGTGCAAATAACCCGATAATTTGCCAAGAACCCCATGCATAATCTTTCCCGCCAAACGTTAACGCAAGTAATAAACTTACAACACCGAGAATCATCGTGAAGATTCCAGCGATATCAATTTTAATTGGTCCTGTTTGTTTATGTGCTTTTAATCCCATTGCAATAAAGATTGTCGCTAAAATACCAACTGGTAAGTTAATATAGAATACCCATCTCCAGTTCACTGCGTCTACAATCCAACCACCAACTTGTGGTCCAATTACAGAAGCAAGACCGTATAAAGCACCAAAAATCCCTTGCCATTTAGCACGTTCTTTTCCCGTGAACATATCTCCGATAATAATCATAGCCATTGGCATCATAATACCGCCACCAAGACCTTGAATACCACGGAAAATAATTAATTCTGTCATACCGTTGGCCATACCACATAACGCTGAACCAACCATAAAGATAATTAATCCTGCTATATATACGTTACGACGCCCAAGTAAATCCGCTAATTTACCTGCAATCGGTACAACCGTTGTTGATGTTAACATATAAGCTGTTGTTAACCATGTCATTAAACTTAATCCACCTAGTTCACCGACGATACGCGGCATTGCTGTACCAACGATTGTTCCGTCCAATGCAGCAAATAGCATTGCGATTACTAAACCGATTAACAACAACTTTCTATTCTGATTTTCTTGTTGCTCCATGTAATCTCCTCAATTCCTCTTAGTTTTTCTCTTTTTTCTCTTTTTTCTCTGGTTTCCCGCAAATAATTGTTTCTAGCTTTTCAAAGAGGCGCAACAAATCTTCCCTCTCTTGTAATTCTAAGTGTGAGAAGTATTTTGCAATATGCTCATTACGAGCCGCCATCGCTTCTTCTACTGTAGCTTTCCCCTTCTTCGTTAGCTCAATGACAACAACGCGGCGATCATTATCGTCGTGATAGCGCTCTACTAACCCATGATCAATTAAACGATCAGTCATTACTGTAATCGCGCTCGGTTTCACGTACATTTTCTCCGCCAATTGTGTCGCTCTTGAAGCTCCGTAATGATCTAAAATCTTTAAAATATAAAACTGCGGTGGTGTAAGTCCTGATGCTTGCATTTGTTCTAATAGCTCTGTTTGCATTTTCTTTCCTATAGCGAATGTAAGAGCTTGAATCTTATCAATATGAGTCATATCATTTGGCATGTTATCCACCTCTTATTTAAGCAATAAAATATTTAACGTATTTAAATATTAATCCCACAAACAAAATACGTCAACAACTTTTTTTATAAAAACGTTTACATTCTTGTCACAAAGTTGTATAATTTTCGTCGAAGTTAATATTGACAGTCACGGAGAATCGGAGTATATGGCTATGAATCATAAAGAAGGGAACTTTTTTATATTTCATAGCCTTTTTGTATTCTCTCTGTCTTAAAACGCTTCCAATTAATTAGGGGAGGATTTTCATTTTATGTTTTTCACACAATTATTTAAACCTGCGCCCCACGCAGAACGCTTACCAGCTGATCGCACTGATAGCGAATACCGCAAATTGCGTTTGCAAGTATTCTTAGGCATCTTCATCGGTTATGCGGGTTACTACTTTGTTCGAAAAAACTTTTCACTCGCAATGCCATACTTAATCGAACAAGGCTTTAGTAAAGGGGAACTTGGTGTTATCCTTTCAGCAGTATCTATCGCTTACGGATTAAGTAAATTTCTTATGGGTATCGTATCCGATCGTTGTAATCCTCGCTACTTTTTAGCAGCTGGGCTATTTTTATCCGGTATCATTAATATTATTTTCGGCTCATTTTCTTTCATTACAACGAGCATTATACTTATGTTTGTACTTCAGTTTTTAAATGGATGGGTACAAGGTATGGGATGGCCTCCTTGTGGTCGTACGATGGTTCACTGGTTCTCCATTAGTGAACGTGGTACAAAAATGTCTATTTGGAACGTCGCTCATAATGTCGGCGGCGCGCTTATGCCTTCTCTCGTTACATTAGGCTTATATTTCTTTGCAAATGACTGGAAAAGTATATTTTACTTCCCAGGTATTCTTTCAATTTTGGTGGGGATTTATGTATTAATTACGATGAGAGATACACCTCAATCTTGCGGATTACCTTCTATTGAAGAACATACTGGGGAATATCCATCAGATGAAAAAGTAGCGGACCGTGAACGCGAACTTTCGGTAAAGGAAATTTTATTTACATACATATTAAACAATAAGTTTTTATGGTACATCGCTATCGCTAATGTCTTTGTTTATTTCGTTCGTTACGGCGTTGTAGACTGGGCTCCTACTTATTTAGTAGAAGAAAAAAGCTTTACTCACAGTAGCTCACGTACAGCTTATGCTCTATACGAATGGGCTGGTATTCCAGGTACACTTCTTTGCGGATGGATGAGTGATAAACTATTTAAAGGGCGCCGCGCACCTGCTGGCATTCTATTTATGGTCGGTGTATTCATTGCCGTTCTTGTTTACTGGCTAAATCCTGCTGGGCATCCAATCATTGATAGTATCGCACTTGTTTCCATTGGATTTTTAATTTACGGACCTGTTATGCTAATTGGTCTTCACGCGCTTGACTTAGCACCCAAAAAAGCTGCTGGAACTGCCGCTGGGTTAACTGGGTTCTTCGGTTACCTAGGGGGAGCTACTTTTGCTAGCGCAGCTATGGGCTTTATTGTAGATGGATTCGGATGGAACGGCGGATTCATTTTGCTCCTTGCTTCTTGTGTGCTTGCAATGTTCTTCCTTGCTCTTACTTTAAATACAGGATCTGCTAAATCAAAAGAAGTTTAAACAAAATATAATGTGTAGAAAAATAAACATAAAAATAGCTCTTAGCATGTAAGTAAATGCTAAGAGCTATTTTTTATTTATCGTTCTTCTCTTGCTATTTATATTAATCATTTCCCTTCTATTCATGCGATTAAAACATTTGCTGAAACATCTTTATTAAAACAGCTAACATAACAGATCCAGCAAATCCACCTAAACAAATTAAACTTACCCCTTGGCTATAAGACAAATTTTGAAATGATTTCATACCTTCCATCCTCCCTATATCCCCATTGATATTCTTATTGTATCAATGGGAAAAATTTCATAACATCGATTTCGCTGACAGGTAACTTACAAATTTGTAAGTTAACATTTTTTAAACTTATATATATTCTGTCCACATTCTCCCTCTTAATACATCAAAAAAGACCTCGAATTATATCAAGGTCCTGCTTACACTACAGAATATCTCACTTTATTTTATAATCATAACCGGGCATTTCACACGCTTTGCTATTTTATGACTTACACTACCAAGCACCATCTCTTGCAGTGTATTTAGCCCTCTACTCCCAGCAATAATAAGATCTATATCTCCTGTATTTACATATTGAACAATCGTATCTCCTGGATCGCCATGTAGAATCGTAATTTTGTAGGAAATGTTCTCTTTCTTTAATAAACCCTCAATCTCTTTTAATTTATCTTTTCGACTAGCTGATATTGTTTCTAAATCCGTTTGTCCTTGTATAATATCTGACTTTGCCGTTCTATTATCTACTACGTACACAACTTCAACATGTGTTTCTTCGTTAAATTTCGCAATATATGTTGCATGCTCGGCTGCTCGAAGTGCATGTTCAGAACCATCGCATGCTAATAAAATTTGTTTGTACATATGCTGAATCCCCTTTTCGTTATCCTACCCGTATTATATAATAAAGCCCCCTAAAAAGGAGGCTTCTAACTAGCAATTCTCTTATTATAAGTAGCTAAATTCGCAACGAGCTTCGAGCTACGTTCATTTAACCCTGTGATCCTTACTTTCACACCGTTCTGTTCATACTTCATGATAACTTTATCAATTGCCGCTACCGCTGAATCATCCCATACGTGTGCGTTAGTAAAGTTCATCTCAATTTCTTTCACATCTTCATTGTATGAAAAAGCATTTATATACTCTGCCGTAGATGCGAAGAATAGTTGGCCGTGAATTTCGTATATTTTCTTATTTTCAATATACAAATGTTTCACGTGAATCTTTGCCATATTGAATGCAAATAAAACTGCACTAATTATCGTTCCGATAATTACACCTAATCCTAAATTATGTGTAATTAGGACCATCACAACTGTTACGATCATAACAAATGCGTTTCCTTTTGGTACTTTATGAATCGTCGCTACAGAGTTCCAATCAAACGTCCCAATCGAAACCATAATCATAACTGCAACTAAAGCTGCCATCGGAATATGAACAACGTAATCACCTAAAACAAATAGCAATACGATTAAAAAACCACCGGCTACAAGCGTCGATAATCTCCCTCGACCACCTGATTTAATATTAATAACAGATTGTCCAATCATTGCACATCCTGCCATTCCTCCAAAAAAACCAGCAACAACGTTCGCAATCCCTTGTCCACATGCCTCTTTATGCTTATTACTTTCCGTATGTGTCATATCGTCTAAAACCGACGCCGTTAATAATGACTCTAGTAAACCTATAACCGCTAGCATAACTGAATACGGTAAAATAATTGCTAATGTCTCAAGTGTAAATGGAACATCAGGAATACTAAAGAACGGTAATTCTTTCGGTAAGCTTCCCATATCCCCTACTGTTTTTAACTGTAATCCGCTCATAAGTGCAATGCTTGTCACAATAATAATTGAAATAAGTGTAGACGGAACAGCCGTCGTAATACGTGGAAATAAATATATAATTGCAAGTCCTAATGCGACAAGTGCATACATTTGCCAAGTTGCATTTTTAAAATGCGGCAATTGCGCTGTAAAAACTAAAATTCCAAGTGAATTTAAAAAACCACTCATAACGGATTTAGGAACAAACTTCATAAATGAGCTCAGCTTGAACACTCCAAAAATAATTTGAACAATACCTGTTACTATTGTCACAGCAAATAAATATTGCAAACCGTGATCCTTCACAAGAGTGACCATTAATAATGCCATCGCACCCGTTGCCGCCGAGATCATCCCTGGTCTTCCGCCGACAAACGAAATTGTAACCGCAATACAAAAGGCCGCGTACAATCCAACCGTCGGATCTACACCTGCAATAACAGAAAAAGCTATCGCTTCAGGAATTAATGCTAAAGCAACAACAACCCCTGATAGCACGTCCCCTCTCATATTTGAGAACCATTCATTTTTTATAGTTTGAAACAAAGTAACACTCCTCCACTCTTTTATCATTTGATTTTCTCCATAAGAAAATCAAGGCCGACTGCACGAAGGCTATTATATAACGAGCAAAGGATGTTGTGCTATGTAAAAGTTTCCTAAAGAAAAGACGCTACCTTAGCAGCGTCTTTTCTCATTTCATTAATGTCCACCGTGACCTTGACCACTTTCCTGAACAATTTCTAACCTCTCATCCAATATACCTTGTGTTTCAAATGAAACATCACTACTACTTCCTAATAGGAAACCATGGTTATATGGTCCAAGTGTTGGATCATCTTTAAACTTCGGCTGAATAGTAGCAAGGAAGTCATAAACTGGTTGTGAAGCTTTTCCTTCCTCAAGCAAAACAACAGGGGCATGTTTACCCATATGTGAAAACGGTGCTCCCGCAATTGCTAAGTCTGGTGTTTTGCTTGAAAAAAATGACAAACCGTGACCTGGTTTTGTGAATCCCCAGCCAAATTTCGTTTTTTCATCTTTAAATTTCGCAAATGCAACCGAATTTTCTGTTGGAGTCTCCCCACTAATACGCGTTACTTTCCCATATTTACTTAACTCTTTTTCTACTTCTTTCGAAACGATTTTTTCTGGTCCTAACACATATATATTCGCTTTATCTTTTCTCGTCTTTAATGCCTCTATTGTCGCTTCTGGCACTTTATTTTTTTCAGTATATAGAAGAGGTTCTGGCATATGAGAAATCCAATTTACAGCTGGTGTTGTATATAAACGTCCTTCTTCTTCAGACGAACCGATAATAACGCTATTTGGATAATTCCCTGTTATATCGGCATATTCTTTATCAACATCTTTAGCAAATTTAGCTGGGTCCGTTTCTTTTATTTGCTTTACTTTATATTCTTTTAATTGCTCTAGGCTAGATGCCCCTATATCCCCCATCACCATAATTTGCGTTCCATCTTTCGTTCCGAGCGGATTTAATCGTTTTATTTCTTTTAACGTCATTTCGGGTACCTTTTCTTTTTCTATAAATAAAATCGGTCCGTTATTCGGGTGATGAATAAGATCCGCACTTGCAATACCTAATTGCCACTCGTTCACTGGCACTAAAATAATAGCGCCTGGCTGATTCTCTTTATGCGTTGCTGGCCATATCGTTTGCGAAGTTAATACTGCCATTTGCAGAGGATCATTTGTATTTAATCTCGTTACATTTTTTAAACTTGTCGTTAATAAATCATTCGATGCACCTTGATTTATTTCTTTCGGCGCAGTTACCTCCTGATTCATTTTCATTTCCTTTTGCTCTGTTTTCTTCTCTTCTGTAGATTCATGATTTTTATGATCTGTACTCGTTTGTCCGCATGCCGCAAGACCGACTGCTGCAATTATTGTTATCCCCAAAATTCGGATCATCTTTTTCACTATATCGCCTCCGTATTATTCGTTTTCGAGCCAATATTATTACCTAAAATGGAATTTCAACTTTACAATAACAAGCAATTCTGAAGAAATTATGCAGATGCATTATAATCTGCACCATTTCTTCATGATTTTGACTTACAATTTAAGTAATAACTACAAATGCGGAGGTACTCTATGATCAATATACTACTCGTAGATGATGAACCGAGAATGCTTGAATTATTAACGCTTTATCTTACTCCAATCGGATATAACTGCGTATGTGCAGTATCCGGAGAAGAAGCTATTTCACATATAGAAAATCGAAACTTCAAATTTGTTTTACTCGATATTATGATGCCAAAGATGGATGGGGGGGAAACTTGCAAAAGAATTCGATCATTTAGTAACGTTCCTATCATTATGGTAACTGCTCGTGATCAAACGGTAGATGTCGTTCAAGGGTTAAAACTTGGAGCAGATGATTACGTGACGAAACCATTCCACGAAGAGGAGCTCTTCGCAAGAATTGAAGCTGTTTTACGCCGAACCAATCAACATGCACAAATCCAATATCACGGCATTTTATGGGATGAGGCCAAGCATTTCATTTCTGTCCATAATGAAGAACTTCTTCTCACCCCAATCGAATTCTCTTTACTCGGATTATTTTTACGTCATGTGAACTACGTATTAAGCCGTGATCAGCTCATTGAACGAATTTGGGGATTAAATACAAATACAGAAGATAGAACAGTCGATTCACATATTCGTAATTTACGTGATAAATTACGAAAAGTAAATTTCCCCATTGATCACCATTTAAAAACTGTTTACGGAGTAGGATATCGATGGATTGATATTGAAAACTAAGGAGCAAAACGATGAAGCGAATTTCTATTCAACTCGGATTTTATTTTCTAATTGTTACACTTTTAATCGAAAGTGTTCTATTTGTCTTGCTCTATTATAGCCTTGTAAACAATAGAGTGAATGAAGAAATGACTGCTTTATTAAAGCGTGGAAATAGTCACCGAGATGTCCTTGAAAAATATTTTGACAGGCAAACAATCTCCCATGTTGCTTTAATGGAATCCGAAGCTGAAACAACTGTTATTATTACAAATGCAAATAAGGAAATACTAGCTAAATCCAATGAAATAAATACTACTATAAAAAAACATATTGAAGGAATGCAAACACGAACAGATCATGATGGAGCAATTATAGAGAATCATTGGAAAACATCTAATTATATATGTACAGTTAGCCCAATTGTAGTGGCAGGAAAAACGGAAGGCTATGTATATATGTTTCTCGGGACGGAATCAATCGAAGAAATGGTTAACGGGCTCACACGGCAATTCATTATCGCTGGAGTCATTACTTTCCTATTAACAGCCATCACCATTTTTCTATTATCACGTTTGTTAACAAAACCATTGTTACACATGAAACAAGCGACTGAAAAAATGAGTAAGGGCGATTTATCCGTTTCATTAACAACTACTCGAAATGACGAAATTGGTGAACTGGCACAATCTATCCAAGCTCTCGCAAATGATTTACATTATATGAAAACGGAGCGAAGTGAATTTCTAGCAAGTGTTGCTCACGAATTACGAACACCATTAACGTACGTAAGAGGTTATGCTGACATTGCATCAAAAGAAAACACACCCCCAGAGCAACGTTTACGATACTTATCCATTATAAAAGACGAGTCTGATTATATTACAAACTTAGTCCAAGATTTATTTTCACTCGCTCAAATGGAAAAGCATAACTTTTTCATTCAAGTACAGGAAGTGAATTTACACACCTTCCTTACTCGCATCACTGAAAAAATAAATGTAATGTACGGAGAAAAACAAATTAAAGCTGTTTTCACATGTCCTTCCTCACTCTTAGTAAAGCTAGATGAGCAACGCTTTGAACAAGTTATGGCTAACATTTTAAATAACGCGTATAGACATTCAAAAGAACATTCTCATATTAATATTTCTGTTACAGAAGAACATAAACATATTTCCATCAAAATTAAGGACAAGGGAGAAGGTATTCCCCCTGAAGACCTCCCTCACATTTTCGATCGCTTTTACCGTGTTGATAAAGCGCGCTCTAGAGCTACAGGAGGCACTGGTTTAGGGCTCTCCATCGTAAAAGAAATCGTAGAACTACACGGCGGGAATATTACTGTCACAAGTGAAATTGATCACGGATCTTGCTTTACAATTTCATTGCCATCTATATAGAAACACGACTATCATCAATAGTCGTGTTTTCTTATCCTTTAGGACTTTACTTTATAATATAAATTTACGAATTGGCCAAAACGTTTCGTATCCGTTAAAGTTAAATTAATTTCTGGATTCTTTTCTTTAAATAACGGAACTCCAGAACCTAATATGTGAGGTGTAATCGTAACAACATATTCATCAATTAAATTATTCTTAAAGAACTCTCTCAGTAGACTCCCTCCACCGACCATCCATATTTTAGATCCTTCCTGCTCTTTCAACCTTTTTGTAAACTCTAATACATCTTCATTTACAAACTCTACATGTTCGTTTGAACCTTTTTCTGAATTAGAAAAAACATAACATTTTTTATCTAGGTACGGGAATGTTTCCGTATGCTCTACCACATAATCGTACGTTCTCTTTCCCATAATTATCGTATCAATTGTTTCGTACATTTCTGTATAACCGTTGTCTCCCTCACCTTCTGTTTCCATTAACCACTCTAAATCATCATCTTCTTTCGCGATAAATCCATCTAAGCTCGCTGCAATAAATAAAACAATTTCACGTGACATATCTTTTCCTCCTTACAGCTTCTATTGATAAAATCATCTTATAAGCACTATACTAACCATAAAACATGACAACTTATGTCATGTTAAAAAAGAAAAAGGTGATATCCTTGTCAAAAGCAAAACGTTTACTAGACATTCTTATATTTGCTTCTACGAAAAAAACATTTACAGCTCAAGAAATAGCTGATGAATTTAATATTTCCGTTCGTACAGTTCATAGATACATTTTAGATTTAAGTGATATGGGGTTACCCATTTATGCTGAACAAGGTCGCAACGGAGGATATAAAGTATTAACGAATAAAGTAATTCCACCTATTTTATTTACTGAAGAAGAAGCAGTCTCCATCTTTTTTGCATTTCAATCTTTAAGCTACTACCGAGACTTGCCTTTTAATACAGAAATTAATTCCGTTACTCATAAACTGTATAGCTCTCTACAAAATGATGCGAAAGCTAAAGTAGATAAAATACGTTCTTATATCGCTTTTTGGAATCCGAAGAGAGCTATTGAGACACCTTTTTTAAACGAAGTGTTAACAGCGGCTATTGAAAATAAAAATTTACACTTTCAATACGAATCTAAATCGGGAATAAAAACAAAACATGTTCATCCTATCGGTGTATATGCTCACGACGGTTTATGGTATTTGCCATCCTATGACTACAGTCGAAACAAAGTATTACTGTATCGCGTGGATCGTATTCTTTCCATATTATCAACCGAGGAAAATAAAGATAAGTTTATGAATTTAGAAGAATGGTTTGCCTCTAACTCTAACGTAGTAAACATTCCTACTCAGTTACATGTTTTACTAACGACAGAAGGCGTGCGTCAATGTAAAAGCGTTCCTTACCTTGAAGAGTTTGTTGTAGTAAACGAGGATGGAACGGGATATATACATTCAACAATTGATAAAGGTGAAGTCAATTTTATTACGCCTTTATTTTATAGGCTTGGAAAAGATGCACGGGTTTTAGAACCAAAAGAACTAATAGATGGTTTACGTCTACGTGCGAAAGAAGTTTTACATATGTATGAAGACGAAAAAAACTACTAAATATAAGCAGCTTTTTTCGTCGATTTGTTTCTATTATTTTGACTGTTGACGAATATCGAACCACCAACGATTTTTCTCATTCATATTCTCAATGCCACTAGACCCACTGTAACGGAAAGCATCAAGGAAGATTGAATCTAGCTTATCCTCATCTACAAAATAACCTAAGTTAACCTTTACCGTTTGTCCCGGTCGGATACTGCCAATATTGTAAAAGCTTTTCCCGTCTCCGTGAGGTTCTAAATAATCAACTTCGCCCGTCATAATATTTTTTTCCGCAATTCCATCTCTTTCAGCGTAATTCCATACATTACCCTTACTTTTAAGCACTTGTATGGATGGATGCATATAGATTTCTTTTGTCGCCTGTTTGCCTATATTTTTCACTGTTGTTGTTAAGTAGACAAATTTAGGATGAATTAATTTTGACTCTACTAATTGATCAATTGAATCTTTACCATTTCCGAGTTTATATTCATCCCGTCTGTATGGTATCAATTGTCCTACTTGATCCAAAGCTTGATTCTCGCTTAGTCTCTCTAATCCCGTTTCATTAAAGTTTTCATGCTTAAAATCTTTTATTGAATCAAAAACTTCAACTTTTTCTATCACATATTCAATTTTGCTGTTATCCATGATAATCGTTACTGGAACCTTTTGTCCTATATGAAATAGTCGTTTACTATCTTTTTTCAAAGGAATCACCTTAGTTTTTTAGGCTTACTTTCGTCGCTAAAATACTTTTTATCATAATCTGTTATATGTGATGCCTTTTCTTTTGACGTAGGCTCAAGGGAAATGTTCCCTAACACATCCACCATTTGTTCTTCGTTTATATCGTTTCCAATATAACTTTGTAACATGATCCCCTCTTTCTCAAAAAAGAGAAAGACCTCTCTGTTAAACGCTAAATTGTTGTTTCCATTTTCTTTATTGACAATCACTGCTTTCTTGCCATTTATCTCTTTCTCTTCGTAGCTTTTTGAGTACAGTGTTTTAAAATTCGAATCTTTTCCTACTCTCCAAAGAATGAATGAAAATCCACCCATTGCGTAGTTATCTTTAAATGAATATTTCATAGCAGTGTCATCAATTGCTTCCATATTTTCTGGCAATTTACCAACCTTCAACTTATACCACTGATCACTCTTTTTCGAATCCTTATTTGTTAAAGAAACATTTACTTCGTAATTTTGTTTTTGAGCAATTATATTATAGACTTTCACTGCCCCAAAAACTGTTGTCGGCATGCCAATCAATAAGCAAGCAGCAGCGATTAACATACGATGTTTTTTACGCTTTTTCTGCGGTTGTCCATCTTTCAGCTTCATTTCCTCCATAAACAATTTCTTTTTGCGCGTATATGTATGTGAAAATTCATGTTGTTCTTCGAGTTTATCAAAATCATCTAAAGCAATTTTTTCAGCAAGTTCATATATTTTTTTGGAGTTCTTTGAATTCGTCATGTTGTATACCTCCTATAATATTTTGGACTCGTTTTCGAGCGCGTTCAAACTGCTTGCGGGCATTAGCCTCGGTTATTCCCATAACACTTGAAATCTCTTGATACGTTAAGTTATAGAAGACTTTATACTTAAACACCTGTCTGTTAGATTCACTTAATTCTGTTAGCAATGTATCAATCTGAACCTCAGACATTATACGTTTTTCCCACTCTTCAATATTTTCATCTACTACCTCTGTTGATTCTCGTTGATATTCTTCTAAAAATGTTTCATGTCGTTTGTTTTTCCGGTAACTATCAATCGCCTTGTTTTTCGCGATCCTCAAAATATACCGTTTAAGCTCTTGAGTGTTCAAGCTATGCAGCTTTTCCAAATTCTTATAAAGAGTAATAAACGTCTCTTGAACTGCATCTTCAGCCTGCTGAATATTATTTAAAACAGAATAAGCTACATAATAAATTTTTTGTTCGTACAACTCATATAGCTCTTCCATCTTTTCGTAATCTTTGTTTGTAACTTTCATATAATTCCTCCTCTCATTCTATATAACGAATGAGCGATATACTTTGTGACACTGCAGAATTCTTTAATAGATAAAATTAAATAATAGAATAAAGAAAAGCCCAATTTCTCTATTTTAACTGAGAAATTGGGCTTTTCTTTATTAATATTTCCCTAACTGTCCCCCTAAGAAAACTCCTCTTACACCTTTTCGCTATGTATTATTTTCTCTATTGCTTCTTTTAATAAATTCTTTGTCTCTTCAAAGTTATGATTCTGCTGTTCTCCAGGTTGTACCGTATAAAACTCAGCAAACGAACGCTCTTTATATCTCGGCACAACATGCATGTGATAATGAGTTAACTCGTTAAAGATTCCACCATTTTGATAAAGTGAAACTTTAATCAGTGGGGGTTTTGTTCATCCCCCACTGATTATTAGTTGAACCAATCGGGCTTTTACGGGCAGTTGGATTCCCAACTAACTTCTTTGTTTTCACTGAATTTTGAGGTAGGGGATCTTACTGCCCCGTTAATGCGGGGCAAATTGTAATTCCATCTGGTTTATACAGTAATTTAATAGCCTTTGCGATAACCTTAGAAGCATCCATAATCGCTTTTGCTACACAATCATCTAATTCATCCACTTCTACAACATGCTGCTTTGGAACGATTAAAGTATGCCCTGTATAGAAAGGCGCATGATCTAAAAAACAAGTTACATAATCATCTTCATACACTTTATATATAATTTCTTCTTCATTTGCTAATTTACAACCTAAACATTCCATCATTCTTCCCCCTCTGCCAAAAACATAAAAACGTGAGCGCCCTATTCTCACGTTTTTATGTTTCACTTTACTAATTCAATTGTTTCTGTAACTTTTATACTATCCTTTACAGATTGAACAATTGTACAATTTTTCACCGCAAGTTGCAGCGCCTTGTCTAATTGTTCTTCTGTAATGTTTTGCGCTTTAATTTTATAGTGCAAATGAACACTTTCAACTGGTTTTGATAAAGCTTCACTTCTACCAATTTCAGTTTCAATTGTAAACGTATCGTATGTAATACGTTTCTTTTCTAAAATTGTTCGGAAGACAATTGCACTACATCCTGCGATAGAAGACACGAGTAATTGTAACGGTGAATATCCGTTTTCTTTTCCAATCGCTAATTGACCATACGATAAATCCGCCTGTATATCATCGTGTTTGATTGTTAGTTTCATTTGGTGTCTCCATCTCCACTTTCATCGGTTTCTGCCGTTTCTTATTTATATAATAATATATGTAGCAGAAAATGATAAATGGAATACCACAATATAACGCCATTCGTTGTTCTGGAATAAACGCTAAACTAATAACAACGATGCTATTTGTAATTAAAGCTAAAATTGGAACAAGCGGGTATAGTGGTGTTCTATACTTTAAGTCCTCTAATTTTCCTCCGCCTTTTAAATACTGACTTCTAAAGCGAAGTTGTGATAAAGCAATAATGATCCAACTTGAAACAGCCGATAAACCAGCTATAGATAATAAATACATATATACTGTATCTTCTGCAAGGAAACTTGTTAATAAAGATAACGCCGCTACAGCAATCGTTACGACTAACGCTGTAATCGGAATACCACGTTTATTTACTTTCTTGAAAGAAGCTGGTGCCATTCCTTCATTTGCAAGTGACCATAGTATACGCGTTGCTGCATATAACCCTGAGTTCGCTACAGATAGAAGAGCTGTAATAATAACGAAGTTCATAATATCAGCTGCATATGGAATACCGATTTTATCAAATACAACTACGAATGGGCTTTCAATTATCCCTGCTTCTTTCCAAGAAATTAACCCTACTAAAATTGTCATTGTTAAAATGAAGAATAACATAATGCGCCATACTGTATTACGAATCGCACGTGGAATTGTTTTTTCAGGATTCTGACTCTCTCCTGCTGCAATCCCGATTAACTCTGTTCCTTGGAAGGAAAAGTTAACTGTAATCATCGTAAGAAGCACTGCAGCTAGTCCATTTGGGAATAGCCCACCATCACTTACAAAGTTAGAGAAAAGAGGCGCTGCTTCTTTTCCATCGTATGGTAAGAATCCTAGTAATGCGCTACCACCAAGTAAAATGAATGCAATAATTGTAACTACTTTAATACTAGAGAACCAAAACTCTAATTCAGCATAACTCTTCGCTGATATTGCATTTGAAGCATATAAAATAACTCCGAATACGAGACACCATACCCAAACATCAACATTCGGAAACCATCTTTTCATCATTAAACCGATCGATGTTAATTCTAATCCTACTGTTACTGCCCATCCAATCCAGTATAGCCAACCGATCATAAATCCAGTTCCTGGTCCAATAAACTTCGTCGCATACTTTTGGAAAGATCCTGAAACTGGCATTGCTACCGTTAGCTCTCCAAGACAAAGCATTGTTAAATACATAATAAATCCGCCCACTAAATATGAAAGGATGGCTCCCCCTGGTCCAGCCTGATTAATGGTGTAACCTGAACCTAGAAAAAAACCAGTTCCGATTACACCACCTAGTGCGATCATAAATAAATGTCTACTCTTCATCGTACGATGTAATTGCTCATTCGTTGTTTGCTGCATCTTAATCCTCCCCCTACAAGTACCCCTATCTCTTTTTAAAATTTTCTGATAATAAAAATATACACGAAAGCGATTACAATTTCTATATAAAATTAAAACTTTTCTGATAAAACAATATAAAAATTCAAATATTAAGAGCTCGCAATACTAATTTGAGGAAAAAAAGGATTTATAAGGAAAAAACTCTTACATTTTTTTGTAAGAGTTAACGTATTTCTAATCTTCTAGATAAAATTGATAAACCGTAGTTTACAACAAAATACATACAGGCTGCTAGTATAAATGTCGGAATCATATAATTTACATTCTGCCCGCTAATAATTTGAGCATTATGCATAAGCTCTGGCAATGATATAACAACCGCTAATGACGTATCTTTTAACAATGAAATAAATTGACTAACAAGCGGGGGGACCATTCTTCTTAATGCTTGCGGCAAAATAATATGCCAAAGCGCTTGCACATACGTTAATCCAGAAGACCTTGCAGCCTCAATCTGCCCTTTTTCGATAGATAATAGACCGCTTCGAACAATTTCAGATATCATTGCCGCTTCAAATATTGTTAAAGCAACAATTGCAGCTGTTATAATTTCTAACTTCAATCCCGCTTCCGGAAGTGCAAAATACGTAAAAAATATAATTAAAAGTAGCGGTAAATTTCGAATGACTTCCACGATAAAGCCTAATATTTGTGAGACGACAGGTATTTTCGTATAGCGCAATATTCCTATTACACTACCAATAATAAAGCTAAGTACAATTGCTATGAGCGCTACCTCTAACGTTATGAGTAATCCTTTTAATAAAAAGAGGATATGATCACCTGTTATCGCTCCTTTAAAATCCATTTATACCGCCTCCTTTGCCAAGCGTTTTTCTAAATAACGCACTAGCATACTTAGCGGAATTGTTAATACTAAATAAAACATCCCGACAAATATATATACATCAAACGTAACGAACGTCTTCGTTGAAATTAAGTCTCCTTGATACATTAAATCCGTTCCAGCAATAATTCCGAGTATTGAAGAGTTTTTTACTAAATTGAGAAATTGATTTCCTAGAGGAGGAATGACGATTTTCATCGCTTGAGGTAAGACGACATGATACATCGCTTGCGTATAAGTTAATCCTGAAGAACGTGCTGCTTCCATTTGACCTTTCGCGACTGATAAAATACCAGCACGAATTACTTCCGCAATAAAAGCCGCTGTATAAACTGTAAGCGCAACTGTCCCTGCTACAAAACCGTTGAAAGTAATTCCTATTACAGGCAAAGCAAAATAGAAAATGAATGCAATTAATACGAGTGGAATATTTCTAACAAACTCTACATAGGCAGAGCCAATCCAATTCAAAATACGAATAGGTGAAATTCGCATCACTGCCATAACAATTCCTAAAACAAAACTTCCTATTAGTGCAACTACACTAGACATAACCGTATATTTAAATCCTTCTAAATACATATCAATGTTATTCGTTAATATAGAAAAATCAGGCACATATTCTCCCCTCTTTCTTTACAAGAAGAGGATGAGTACTCTCATCCTCTCACTCTTACTATTTATCATGAGAAATAAAGTTTCATTTTACTTCTCTTGTTTTTGACCAATCCATTTTTCATACAATTTATCGTATTCTCCATTCGCTTTCATATCTTTTAATAAACTATTAATCTCTTTCGTTAAATCGTCTGCACCTTTTTGTACTGCAATTCCATACGGTTCATCCGTGAAAATTTTCCCTACAACTTCATAATTAGAATCTTGTTTTGCCATTCCGTAAAGAATCGCATTATCTGTAGTTAAAACATCGCCTTTACCTGCTTTTAACGCTGTAAATGCCTCACTATAATTCTCAAACTCTAATACTGTTGCTTCTGGTGATTTTTGGCGAATGTTATTTGTAGATGTTGATCCTTTTACAGCTAATACTTTAACGCCTTGTTTTATATCATCAATGCTCTTAATATTGCTTCCTTTTTTCACAAGTAACGATTGTCCTGCTTTAAAATATACATCTGAGAAATCTACTTCTTTTTTGCGTTCTTCCGTAATTGTCATTGTCGCAATAATTGCATCAATATCACCATTTTTCAGCATCGGAATACGTGTTTTAGACGTTACTTCTTTCAGCTCTAGTTTCTTTTCATCACCAAGAATTTTTTTCGCAAGTGCCTTCGCGATATCAATATCGAATCCCTCTACTTGCCCTGTTGAAGGGTTTTTCAATCCAAATAAATTCGTATCATTCTTCACTCCAACTACTAACTTCCCGCGCTTCTTAATTTGTTCAACAGCTCCGCCTTGCTTCGTATTCGTTTCTTTCGCCTCGTCTTTTTTCCCCCCGCACCCAGCAACAATAAACACGAATAAACATGAGAATACGATTAGGGTAAACAACTTTTTCATCTTAAGCATGAAATTCCTCCTTTAATGATTTAATACCCGGCTTAAAAATAGACGTGCTCTTTCTTGTTCAGGATTTGCAAAAAATTGTGATGGTGTTGTATCTTCGATAATTTGACCGTCATCCATAAATAAAATTCTATCTGCTACCTCATGTGCAAATCCCATCTCATGTGTGACGACGACCATCGTCATTCCTTCTTTAGCCAGCGCTTTCATAACATCAAGCACCTCTCCGATCATCTCTGGATCAAGAGCGGACGTAGGCTCATCAAATAGCATAATTTTCGGTTGCATCGCGAGCCCTCTAGCAATAGCTACCCTTTGCTGTTGACCTCCGGATAATTGATGAGGGTATACACCTGCCTTCTCCGAGATTCCTACTTTCTCTAAATAAACCATCGCTGTTTTTTCTGCTTCTTCTTTTGAAGTTTTATTTACTTTAATTGGTGCTAGTGTAATATTTTGCAGAACTGTTTTATGTGGGTATAAGTAAAAATGCTGGAAGACCATACCAATATTTCGGCGTAATTCATTCATATCTGCTTTTTTATTGTGTACATCTGTATTTTGTACGATTAACTCTCCATCAGTAATCGCCTCTAACTGATTTATACACCGAAGCAATGTACTTTTTCCTGATCCTGAAGGACCAACAACTACTACCACTTCACCTTTTTTCACTTGCACATTAATATTTTTCAAAACTTGGAAGTTACCATAATATTTATTTACATTACGAAACTCTATCACCATACTCCCCCCTCTCCTAAACAAAGCATGTACATTCTTTTTATATTCAAAAATAGGCAAAAAAATAACTTTCATCTTCATTTTGTCCATAAAAAAGAGCAAAGGGATTTCCCTTTGCTCCTTCATTTCTATTCTCTTAAGATACTTCTTCTTTCTTGTCTTTCCCGTATTCATGCTCCCAGAAATCAGCATTTTTAATTCCTAATTTCTGCGGATCGAATACTGGATCTTTTCCTTCTTTTTTCTGCTTTTCATAATCCTTTAATGCGATCAATGCCGGTTTTTGTAATAATAGAATCGCAATAATGTTAACCCATGCCATAATTCCTACACCAATATCTCCTAAAGCCCATGCTGTTTCTGCTGTTTTTACACAACCGTAGAATACAACTCCTAAGAATACAAACTTTAGTACGATAGACATCCAAGGACGGTCTTTATCACGATTTAAGTAAGCTATATTCGTTTCTGCAATGTAGTAATAAGCCATAATTGTTGTAAATGCGAAGAATAGTAAAGAGATTGCTACGAAACCGTTTCCAAATCCAGGGAAAACAGATTCTACTGCTGCCTGTGTATAACCAGGACCTGGCTGTGCACCATTTAATTTATTGACGATAAAGTTTTTTCCGCTTGCATCAAATACGTTATACATGCCTGTAATAATCATCATAAATGCTGTTGCTGAACAAACAAATAATGTATCAATGTAAACGGAAAATGCTTGTACTAACCCTTGTTTAGCTGGATGCGATACTTCAGCTGCTGCTGCTGCATGGGCCCCAGTTCCTTGCCCTGCTTCGTTTGAATAAATACCACGTTTTACACCCCAAGAAATTGCTAAACCAATAATCCCGCCAAAAGCTGCTTCTAATGCAAATGCACTTTTTAAAATTAACATGAAAGCGTCTGGTAATTTTTCAATATTCATAGCTACAATTACACAAGCTACTAAAATATAGCCAAGTGCCATAAACGGTACTACAACTTGCGCTACGTTAACAATTCGCTTAACTCCACCAAAAATAATAAGTGCTAATGCCGCTACTAATACCGCCCCGGATACAGAAGTATTAATACCAAAAGCTGTTTCTAGACTTACAGCAATACTATTCGCTTGAACACCTGGAAGCAGCATTCCTGTTGCAAGAATTGTCGCTGCAACGAATACTAAAGCGTACCATTTAACACCTAGTCCTTTTTCAATGTAATAAGCAGGTCCACCGCGGAATTGTCCTTGATGTTTCGTCTTATATATTTGTGCTAATGTAGATTCTACATAAGCCGATCCTGCTCCTAAAAAGGCCACCGCCCACATCCAAAAGACAGCTCCTGGACCACCAAAGGCAACAGCCGTTGCAACACCTGCAATATTTCCTGTTCCAACGCGCCCTGATAATGAAAGTGCTAAAGCTTGGAACGAAGAAACACCCGCATCCGATTTTTCCCCTTGAAATGTAAGTTTCACCATTTCTCCTACATGTCTTACTTGTAAAAATCTTGTTCGAATGGAGAAATATAGACCTACTCCTAAACATAAATAGACAAGTGCTGGACTCCAAACAATATTATTTATCCAACTTACGATAGCTTCCAACTTTCCCCCTCCTTCTTTATAAAGAATATTCAGAATATATATAAAATTATAAGTGTATACCGAATCTATAACAATATTATTTTAATAAAATAAACATATTTTTGTATAAAAAAACAAAGTATATATTTATTTTATATACTTTGTTCCCTTATCTCTGTATTATATATTCACTATTGCCTCTTGCTTTATAATTCTTTCATACAACTCATCTGATAACTTTTGAAAATCCTCTGGCATATCTTTCCCCTTAAATTTCTTTTGAATCGTACCGTATAGGCCTATATCACGTAACCGTAAAAATAACGGTAACGATTCATACCAACTATCCGCCAGCCTGTGCTCATATTCGTACCCCTTTCTTAACACTTGTAACTGTTTACGAGCAAATTCCGTCTTTTTCTCCAATGTCCACGGTGTAAAAAGAACAGAGTAATAAAGAACCATTGCCAAATCATGAATGAAGTAATTATAGGCAGCGTCATCAAAATCAAAGATTGTTAGCCCTTTTCCATCATAATGAAAGTTACCTGGATGAATATCACCATGCATAAGCCCGAATGTTTCTCTTTTAACCGGAAGAGCCTTTATTTCCTCCATTAATACAGTGGCAATCCCTTTCACCTTCTCATCTTCTAATCTATTAACAATGCTACTTTCATCCTCTTCCCACGTATCACGGTAGTCTGTTTTAGGATAATCCATTGTAAGGCGGTGCAGCTGTCCAATCGCTTTTCCCCACGCTTCAAAGTAAGCATCTCCCCAATAAGGCGATTCTTCTCCTTTTACTTGCTCACCTTGTGCATATGTAAATAAAGACGCAAAAAAGAAAGTGCCATCTTCCGCTCCAATTTCTTCTACAAGGTTTTGAGATATTGAATTACGAGGTCCCGCCACTTTTGCCCCATGCTCCGCAACATACCGTAAAAAATCTAGTTCGGCCTCTACCTCTTTTTTAGAACGATGAGAAGAATGGGTTAAGCGTAATACGTAACCTTCATTATTTTTACCCTTCGCCTTAAAAATATAATTTTCAAAATCACCAAGTGGCTTTTCTTCCACCGTTACATGATATACCTTTGCTGCTCTTGTTAAAATCTCTTTTGTAAAAACACGTTCTACCGCTATTTCCATTTGTATCCCTCCTATATATCTTCTTAATTCGACATAAATGTAAGAAGTACTGCTATGAAATTAAATAGTGCGTGTGCAATCATAGCCGATAAAATAGAATTTGTTTTTTCATATAACCACGCGAATACTACACCGCTTAAAAAATTCACCGGTAATGTGTTATATGTTGGAATATGAACAACGGTAAATATTATTGAACTTATAATCACCCCGCCCAATATGCCATATCTATCACGAAAAAACGTATAAAAAACACCTCGATATAAAATTTCTTCATAGATTGGTGATATAACTGCTGCTCCAATTACCGCGATACAGAACGCATATATTGATTTATCATTTTGGATCGTCTCCGTTTTACTATTTTCGAAAGAAATCCCCAGTTTCTCCATTATCATTAATACTCCAACACTCACTACAATCAAACAAATAACCGCTACAAATGTCCACCATAAATCTTTCCATGAAAGCTTCCGAATTCCAATATCTTTCCACGACAGTTTATATCTTTTTATGCAAAAAAGATAAACTACAAATGTAAATATCACTGCCATTATAAGTCCCATTAATACTCCAGCATATAATGAGTTCCCTAGTATTTTTAAAGCATAATCGTAAAAAAGAGATTCAATCATTACTGGTACAATCAGAAATACG
Organism: Bacillus sp. RC252; assembly: GCF_044909215.1. Classification (NCBI taxonomy): domain Bacteria; kingdom Bacillati; phylum Bacillota; class Bacilli; order Caryophanales; family Bacillaceae; genus Bacillus; species Bacillus sp. RC252. The sequence continues at coordinate 85,290 of NZ_JBIYDV010000022.1, forward strand.
AAAACAAATAAATATAAAATTTCTTTCCATCCCCACATACATTTTAAAGTCATCTACACCATCCCCCTATATCCTATTTTCTTTAGTATAAAAGATGACGTAACGTAACTTTCAAGCTACTTTTTTTTAAAAGAATATAAGCATAATTTTTTCATAAAAAGCAAAAATTAACAGTGATAATTCAATTCTAAAAGGGTGGGCCTTATGACAGAGCAAAGCAATAACCAACAAAAAAATAAAACGAAGCATATGTTTCCATCACTTCCGGAAAATATTAATTACATTGAAAATAAGCTCTGTCATTCAGATGATATAAAAAAATTAGATGTCCCTTTCCAAAATGGAAAAGGAACAATTATATATATCGAATCTTTAGCAGACCCAAATTTAATTCATCAATTAGCTCTTGAACCATTATTAACTCGATCGGATCTGTCTTTAGATAAAGCTTTTGCCACATTAAATATGAAAAAAGAAACAAATTTAAATTATGGTGTGCAGCTTTTATTACAAGGTAAATCTTTATATTTTCATGAACACGTCGACAGTTTTTGTATTTTCGAAACAGCTCTATCTTTAAAGAGAGATATAACAGAACCTGATAATGAAGGGATTGTCCGTGGACCGCATACTGGTTTAGTAGAAGATTTAGCAACCAATTTAGCTTCTATTCGTAAACTCATAAAAAGTCCACATGTCGTCGTTAAATATTTCACACTCGGTGAAGAAATGCATACGAAAGTGGCAATTGCTTATATGCAAAACATAGCTAATGACGATCTAGTTACAGAAGTAAAAAGAAGGTTAGAAACGATTAAGACAGATGCACTTATGCCTCCAGGATATATACAAGAATTTATAGAGGATACGTCTTTCTCACCCTTTCCGCAACAATTAAATACAGAGCGCCCAGATAGAGTCGCAGCAAATTTAATGGAAGGACGAGTTGCTATTTTATCTGATGGAGATCCAACTGCACTTATCGTTCCTGTTACGTTATTTGCTTTCTATCAATCACCAGATGATTATAATAACCGCTGGATTGTCGGTTCTTTCATCCGAATGATTCGCTTAGTCAGTTTCTTGATTGCCTTTCTCTTGCCCGCTATATATATCGCAACAGTTGCTTTTCATCCTGATGTGTTGCCGCTCGAACTTGTTTATACGATTAAAGCTTCATTAGAAAAAGTGCCACTTCCTCCTATTTTTGAAGCTCTCTTAATGGAATTAATCTTTGAATTATTACGGGAAGCTGGTATTCGCTTGCCAAGCCGAGTTGGACAAACAATCGGTATTGTAGGTGGTTTAGTAATTGGTGATGCAATTGTAAAAGCCGGTCTCGTTTCTTATACAATGATTATCGTTGTAGCTTTAACTGCAATCTCATCTTTTCTTGTTCCATCAAATGATATGAGTTCCGCAGTTCGGATTCTTCGTTTTCCGTTAATGCTCCTTGCTGCCATATTCGGCTATGTAGGAATATCATTCGGTCTCATTATAACTTTCGTTCATTTATGCCAGTTACATTCATTTCATACCCCCTATCTTTCTCCTGTTGCTCCGATGCGGATAAAAGATATGAAAGACTCTTTTGTACGACTACCAATTTGGTCATTTTGGGAACGACCACATGATTCAAAACCGAAAAAAATGCAACGACAACATGTAACGAGAGAGGATGAGAACGGTGACAAACACGCAAAGTAAAATTTCACTTGTTCAATTTACCTTTTTCGTTATTCAATGCCAAATCGGAGTTGGTATACTTTCTCTACCAAACCGTCTTCACCCAATAGCGAAAGGTGGCGGATGGATTTCTGCTCTCATCGCTGGTCTTGCAATTCAACTTATTATTTTACTTATGTGGCTTTTCTTAAAACGATTTCCTGATGCAGATATGTATGAAAGTGTTTGTATGCTATTTGGGAATAAGTTTGGAAAACTATTAGGTTTTGCTTATGTTTTTTATTTTACCCTTATCGGTATGACGGTTATGTTAAATGCTTGTAATGTCATTAAAGTTTGGATATTACAAGCAACTCCTTGGTATGCCACCCTCATGCTATTTACAATAGCTTGTTGTTACATAGCTTATAATACGTTCAAAGTCATCGTACGGTTTTACGTCATGGCTTCTATTCTCATTTTACCAATGGCTCTTTTAATTGCCCTAGGGCTTACACGAGCTGATTTTTCTTACATTTTTCCAATTACAGAAGCCGGATGGTGGAATATTATTCAAGCATCAAAAGAAACCATTACAGCTATGTATGGTTTTGAGATTATTCTTATCGCTTTCCCAAAAGTAAACGGGAGTTCTGTGGCAAAACTGAAAGCAATTTCTATCGCTAATGGATTTGTAACTCTTTTTTATACTTTTACTGTTTGGATTTGCTTTATCGTATTTAGTCCAAAACAAGTTGAACTTATTCCAGAGCCAGTTGCTTACTTATTGCGTTCTCTGCATATTGGGATTATAGACCGAACCGATTTACTATTCATCCCAATATGGATGATAACTGTTGTAGCTTCTATTGCTAGTTATTACTGTGCTGCTTCTATAGGAATTGGACATATCTTCAATCTGGCTAATCATAAAAAGGCTGTTCCAATCGTTGGTATTATTGCTTTTAGTGTAGCCCTATTTATAGATACACCTGAAGAATTAAAAGTAATTGCAACTTTTACTGATAAGTTCACGTATATTTTCATAGTTGTCCTCCCTCTTTTATTTCTACTTTATTCAGTAATAAGGAATAAGAAAGGAGAACAGTATGTTCCAAAAAAGAGTTAAATTACTTTTTATATTATGTACTAGTGCATTCCTTTCTGGCTGTTGGGATCAAGAACCATTAAGAGAAGCGAGATTAGCTTATAGCATTGGATATGATATTACGGAAGAAAATAAACTTCAGCAAACGCTTGAACTCGTAAAAAGTTCAAGCGGAGAGCAATCTTCATTCGAGAATGAAATACATTCAGCAAACGGGCATAACATAAGGGATACAAGCGATGCCCTAAAAAAAAATGTGACTGGGAATATTCGCTATTTTAAATATGGTGTTCAATTACTAGGAACCAAAATTCTAAAAAAAGGTATACTCCCCTATTTAGATGTCAGCTTTCGGGACCCAACAAACCCAACTGCTTTAGTAAAACTTATTGCAGTAGATGGTGAAACATCCGAGATACTAGAAAAAAAGAAGGTAGGAAATTTACTAATTGGAGATTTTCTAAAGAAAAAAGTGAAAAGCTTAGAAGATATGAGTGTATTTCCAAAAGAAACTTTAGAAACAGCTGCTACAAAAATGTTAGATCCCGGTAAAGACTTTACCCTCCCTTCTATAAAAATAAAAGGAAAAGAAGTAATTACAAACGGGTTAGCTTTATTTAACAACGATAAATTAACTGGGCATTTACCTTTGAAACAATCTGTTCTATTCGTGTTATTAACCGGAAAAATGGGAACAAGTGCCCGTATAACCCAAAAACTTACTAGCGATGAATCAGAGAAGACATCTGATTATTTAACAATGGAAGTGAGCAATCGGAAACTAAAAAGAGACTTGAATATAACGACTGACAAAAAAGGAAATGTTTACGCTCATCTAAAACTAAAGCTACAAGTAATCGCTCTTGAAGCACCGAGAGATAATCTTTATAAAATGGGAGAAAGAAAAAAACTAAACAAAGAATTATCTAAGCAGCTCACAAAAGAAGCAAAACAAATAACGAAAAAGCTACAAAAAGCAAATTGTGACGCTTTCGGTATAGGTAGAAATCTTATCGCTTATCATCCAGAGTTATGGAAGAAAAAGAATTGGAATAAAGATTATGCAAAGGTAAAATTTAAACCGGAAGTAGAAGTAAAGATTTTATATAGTGGCGTCTTAAAATAAAAAGGTTGGACGCCCGCCGGCATCCAACCTTTTATTTCATATAACGATATACAATTGACTCATACGGTCTTAAGTTAAGATTGGTAATATCTTTACTTGAATCTTTGTAATTTGATAATAATACTTCTTGTTTCATACCATCTAATTGAACATGAACTGGTACAGAATACGTTATTTCTTCTCCATAGAAGTTATTTATAACAAGTAATACTTCATTATTTACAGTACGTGTATACGCCCAAATGCTAGGATGATTTCCATCTAAAATAGCATATTTCCCTTCTGTAAGGACATCGTATTTTTTTCTAAGTTCAATTAGCTTTTTATAATGATAAAATACAGATTCTCTATCTTCTAATGCCTTCTCTACGTTTATTTCTTTAAAATTTTCAGCCACAGAAATCCAAGGTGTACTTGTTGTAAAACCACTGTTCACCTCTTCATTCCACTGCATCGGAGTACGGGAATTGTCACGAGATTTTTGTTTTAAAATCCCGATAATCTCTTTTTTTGATAATCCTTCTTCTAGCTTTATATCATATATATTTAACGACTCTACATCACGATATTGCTCGATGGACTCGAATTTAGGATTCGTCATACCGATTTCTTCACCTTGGTAAATGTAAGGCGTTCCTTGCAACATATGCATAGCTGTCGCTAACATTTTCGCAGATTCATTTCGGTACTTCTCATCATCACCAAACCGTGAAACGATACGAGGCTGGTCATGATTACACCAGAATAACGCATTCCATCCTCCGCCCTTTTGCATTTCAATTTGCCAATTAGACATAATTTCTTTTAATTTAATGAAATCAAAATCAGCTTTCGTCCACTTATCACCATTCGGATAATCTACTTTTAAATGATGGAAACTAAACGTCATGCTTAGTTCATTGCGCTCAGGATTCGAATATTTAATACAATTATCAATTGTCGTAGATGACATTTCTCCAACTGTAATTACATCTTTCCCTTCAAAAACATTTTGGCTCATCTCTTGTAAATATTCATGGACGCGTGGACCATCTGTGTAATATTTACGCCCATCACTTGTAGCAGTGGTGCCTTCATCACTTAAAAATCTTTGATCTTTTGAAATTAAGTTAATAACATCAAGGCGGAATCCTTTTACACCTTTCTCCAACCAAAAGCGCATCATATCGTACACTTCTTCACGAAGCTTTTCATTTTCCCAGTTTAAATCAGCTTGCGTCTCATCAAATAGATGTAAAAAATATTGCCCTGTTTTCTCATCATATTTCCAAGCAGATCCTCCAAATTTAGACTGCCAATTATTCTTTTCATCACGCCAAATATAATAATTTCGATACGGACTATTCTTATCTTCTTTTGCTTCTTTAAACCACTTATGCTCCGTTGAACTATGATTTACAACGATATCAAGCATGATTTCAATGTCACGTACTTTCGCTTCTTTTAAAAGCTCTTCAAACTCTTCCATCGTCCCGTAAGATGGATCAATGCTGTAATAATCACTTACATCGTATCCATTGTCATTTTGTGGTGATCGGTATATAGGTGTTAACCAAATATAATCCACTCCAAGTTCCTTTAAATAATCTAATTTCTCTGTAACTCCCTTTATATCACCGGTTTCTTTATTATAGTAACTATTAAAGCTCTTCGGATAAATTTGATAGACTACACTTTTATGCCAATCTTTCATGCTTAATTTCCTCCTACTTCTGTTTTACTCGTTTCGCAAATAACCATGTTAATGTAAATGGAATTACTACTGCGATTATCATCCCTACAATAAACATTGGAATCGATTTCGGAATGATAGAAATAAATGCTGGCAATCCGCCAATTCCGATTGCTGGTGCTAATACACCATTTAATGTAATAAATATCGCTGCTATAGCAGACCCAATAATCGCTGCATAGAACGGGAATTTATTTCTTAAATTCACACCGAACATCGCTGGCTCTGTAATACCGAAGTACGCTGAGATTGCTGATGTTGATGCCATACTTTTATCATTTTGATTTTTAGAAATCCAGAACATCGCTAGTGCCGCACTACCTTGTGCAATGTTAGAAAGAGCAATCATCGGCCAAATAAATGTACCGCCGTGCTGTGCAATTAGCTGCAAATCAATTGCAATAAACATATGATGCATTCCTGTAATTACGAGCGGTGCATATAATGCTCCAAATAATACTGCTCCAAGTACTGGTACCGTTTCATATACGCCAACTAATCCAGCCGTTAATAAATCGCCAATATGACGTGTAACTGGACCGATAATTCCTAACGCTAATACACCTGTTACAACGATTGTTGTAATTGGTACAACTAATAATTGAATTGCGTTTGGCACATGTTTCTTTAAGAAGATTTCAACTTTACTTAATACGAATGCTGCTACTAAAATGGGTAAAATTTGACCTTGATACCCTACCTTTTCAATTTGGAATAGCCCTAAAATATCGAAGTACTCAATCTTTTGTCCCTCTAAACCAGTCGCTGCTTTTCCATAATCCCACGCGTTTAATAAGGCCGGATGCACAAGCATTAATCCCATAACAATCCCTAGTATTGGACTACCACCAAAGCGCTTCGTTGCTGACCAACCAACAAGTGCCGGTAAGAATACGAATGCTGTATTGGCCATCATATTAATTAAATCCCAAAGCCCACCTAAGTTCGGATATACTTCTAATAAATTTTTCCCATCAAAAAATAAGTCCTTTGCCCCTAACAGATTATTAATCCCCATTAGTAAACCTGCCGTAATAATTGCTGGCAAAATCGGCATAAATACATCTGAAAATACTTTTACAAACTTTTGAACTGGATTTAATTTTTTATCCCCTGAACCTTTTACGTCAGCTACTGTCGATTCTTCCATACCTGCAAGCGTTATCAATTCAGCGTATACTCGATCGACATCACCTGGACCAATTACAATTTGAAATACCCCAGCGTTATGAAACGCTCCCTTTACTAATGAAACAGACTGTAATTTATCATTATCTATTTTATTTTCATCTTTTAAAGCGATACGTAGCCTCGTTACACAGTGCGCAGCTTGTTCAATATTGTCTTTCCCACCAATATACTGCAACACTTCTTCTGCTGTTTTACGATAGTCTTTCCCCATATTCCCGTCCCTCTTTTCTTTTTTTGATACCGTTTACACTTACATATTAACTCGTATATATAAGTTAGTCAACACTCGTATATATAAGTTGATGATTTTTTTATAAATAAAGAGATGGAACGATTATTTCGCTCCATCTCTTTATTTTCTTCGCGCCACATCCGAAAAGTGAAAAATATCTAAGCGGTGACGTGATTCCGTATATTCGAACTGACTCCCATCGTATAAATGAGTAAAGTTTTTTACAACGACAACATAGTCTGTTCCATTTAAATCTAAATACTTTCGGTCATCATCTGTACATGGCTGTACTTCAATTACCCTCTGTGAATAGCTAATATGTAGTCCTAATTCTTTTTCGATGTATTTATAAATCGATGCAGTTGCAATTTCTCTCGTTAATCCTGGAATATATTCCGATACAAAATGGTTTATATCTAAAATTACTTTTTCTCCATCAATATTTCGTACGCGTTTAATATGATCTATTTCCGTTTTTTCTTTCACATTTAATAACTTTGCTACATCTTTCGTCGCTTTCATTTTCTCTATTTCCACGACTTCTGTAATACAGTAACGTCCTAAACGTTCATTTTCTTCTTGAAAACTTACAATACCACCAAAGTTAAATTCAATGTTTTTGCGCTTTAATACAAAAACACCTTTTCCGTGTATTTTTTGAACATATCCACGCTCTTGCAATAAATCTACAGCTTTTCTTACAGTACCCCGGCTTGCCTCGTACTGCTTCATTAATTCCGTTTCTGATGGAATTTTGCATCCTTCTTTTAATTGTTTATTATCAATAGACTTGCTGATTTCTGTATAAATTTGTTCATACTTACTCATCATCTACAATAGCCCCTTGTCACCTTCTAATTCTATATGTATTATACCACGCTATACTCTTCTGCCAATCTCTCACTTATTTTCCAGTACAAGAAAACTATAGGTAAATATTTAGTCCCTAAAACGTATTTTTATAAATTTTTTAATATTTTTCTTTTCATTCAAAAAAACATATAGTATACTAACTTCAAAATCAGAGGAGAAAGGGAGCAAAGAACTATGCTTACTTATACAACTGTAGTTACATTTGCACAAAAACATCATCATCATACTTAACCCTTGAAACCTAGCGGAAAAATTACGCGTAGGTACAAGGGTTATTCCCGTTGTACCTACGCTTTGGCAAAGAGCCATGTAGGTATTTTTTATCTACATGGCTCTTTTTTTATTGCCAAAAATGCTAGTAAAAAATGATGTTTAAGCAAAACTTACTACAAAGGAGTTAACAAAAATGGAAACGAAAAAATGGGGATTATGGATTTTAATAGCTTTTGTTATCGGGAATATGGTTGGTGGCGGTGTATTTATGCTTCCAGCAAACTTAGCGCAAGTATCAGGTCCAATGGGATCTACACTTGCATGGAGCATTACAGGACTGGGTGTATTTATGATCGCTCTCGTATTTGGTAATTTAGCAATTCGTAAACCAGAATTAACAGCAGGACCACAAAGTTACGCCCAAGCAATGTTTACTTCCCAAAAAGCAGGTAAAGTTGCAGGATATAGTATGGCTTGGGGGTACTGGGCTGCTAATTGGGCTGCTACAGCATCTGTAATTATTTCCTTTGCAGGATATTTATCAACCTTCTTTCCTGTTTTACAAAGTAAGCAAATTCTCTTTTCAATAAATGGATTTTCACTAGAGCTCGGAAAAGGATTAACTTTCATGGTATGTAGCCTTATGTTATGGGGGATTCAATATATTCTGTCTCAAAATATTGATAGAGCCGGAAATATGAACCTTCTTGCTACCATTGCAAAGATTATCGGATTTACAATGTTTATTGTTATTACATTATTTATTTTTAATGCCTCTAATTTCGGGGACGGTCAAACATTTATGAATGAAGCTGGACAACCTATTTCGTTGGGGGGACAAATAAATTCAGCAGCTATCGCAACACTTTGGGCATTTATCGGTATTGAGTCAGCAGTTATGCTCTCTAACCGCGCAAAATCTCAGCGCGATGTTAAGAAAGCTACGATTTTCGGATTAATTATCGCTCTTCTTATTTACATGGCAATTACTCTACTCACAATGGGCGCTCTCTCGCAAGATGCTTTAAAAGAGTCTCAAAAGCCATTAGTAGATGCTTTAAATTTAGCAATTGGTACTAAAGGTGCTTATATAATGGCACTACTTGCGCTCGTATCTTTATTTGGATCTACTGTAGGCTGGATCGTTGTTAGCTCAGAAGTACCTTACCAAGCAGCAAAAAAAGGACTTTTCCCTAAGGTTTTCGGAAAAACGAATAAAAAAGGAAGTCCTTCAAAATCATTATTTATTACAAATGTGATGACACAAATTTTCTTATTTTCGACGATTTCTGGTACTGTTTCAGAAGCATATAATTTCGCTATTGTTGTAGCGACATTAGCATTTTTAATCCCGTACCTTGTTTCTACCTTGTACCAGTTAAAATTAGTTATTACGGGGGAAACGTATGATATAATGCCTGGATCTCGAGTAAAAGATGGGATCATTACTGCATTAGCATTTTTATATTCCTTATGGGTTATTAAAACGGGAACTGCTGATTTAAAAACATTCTTCTTAGGCATTGGTTTGTTTGTATTAGGTCTTCTTCTTTATCCAGTTTTAATGAAAGATTCACAAAAAAAACAATAAAAAAGAGAAGCTTTTTAAAATGTACCCTATAGAATAGACACTGAAAAAAAAGTCTATTCTATAGGGTATTTCTTGTATAATGAGAGAAAATTGGGATCGGAGAAAGTTC